>CAZGBW010000423.1:0-2284 GCA_964523995.1 uncultured Victivallales bacterium
GCAGAAACTCGCAGAGGAAGATTTAAAGCAGCCTGTTTCAGGGACGGGGCACTAGGTTGCCGTAACTATCGTGGTTCCGGCACAGTATCCCATTGTATCCCTTAACTGTATTCAATAGCGCTTGATATTAAATAAAATCCCCCCTATAATATCCGCTCCGGGCAGATGTAACCCATTGAAAGAATTACGAGACCATGAGCGAGACCCTGCGGTGGCAGTCGATGGATTTACTTGCGGCCCAAAATGGGAGAACCGATGAATAAGACCTGGTTGCGATCGATCGTGGCGACGTTGTTCTGCGGCGTTGCGGCATGTGCCGCTGAGACATGCTCCATCAAGCCTTCCTCCGACGGTGGCATGCTGTTCGAGAATGCACTGCTGGAAGTGAAGACGTTCCCCGACATGGGAGCTAAAAACGGCATCGCCGAGTGGAAGTTCCTCGCCACCGGGCAGGAGATGCTCGACCGCAACCGTGAGTACCATAACATACTGGGCGAACGATGGGATAACGTGGACGTCGGCGCGGTGGCCGGCCGCATTCCCCTGCCGCACGCGGCGTTCTACGCCCCCGTTGCGCGCGGTGCATCGTCGGACGGCAGCGCCGTCGGCGTGGTGCAGGAATACCGGGGAGACCACCTGTTGCGCCGGACGATGATCATGCGCCGCGACTATGCGGCGATGCAGGTCCGCTGGGAACTGGAAAACATTTCCGGCCTCCCCTCCGGCGGCGCCTTCCGTTTCTTCAGCGCCTGGTTCCCAGGCGCGCTCACCGGCACCACACTCAAGAACACGACCGTTTTCATGCCGACGGAAAAGGGCGTGCGGGAGCTTGACCAGAACCTGACCAGCGCCGCCTATGCGAAGGAGTACGGCGAAGACACGTTTTTTCTCCCGAGGTGGAAGGACGAGCCGTTGCGCGGTTGGACGCGGCGAAACCTCGGGACACTCAAGGGGTTGTGGACCGCCGAGGTCAACAGGAATAACGGCGGCGCGATGTTCTTCATCGGCGACGCCGCGACACTGATCGGTTATTACAACTGTCCCCAGACGACCCTGGAGATTGTCACGGAAGCCATTGCCCTGCAGCAGGGGAAGAAGTGGCAGACCTCCGTGCTGGTCGGCTCGTTTGCGGGAGCGGCCGGCCGGAATATCACCGAAGTCAACGCTCTCTTTGCGGCGTGCGGCGGCGAAGGCGTGATCCCCCTGTTCCGCGGGACCTTGGAGGCCGGAGGAAAGAAATACCCCGCCGATCCGGCGACGCTGATCAAGGTGGACCCGGCCGGGTTGTCCGACGCGACGGCCCGTGACACGCGGGGCACAGTTCTCGGCACGATCAAAAGCGGCATATGCACGCTGGCGCCCGAGGCCATTGAGTACCAGATCCCGAAGAAGCCGTCGACCGCCGGCGACCTGTACACACCGGACGCCGCGGCTGTGCGCGCGTTCGTCAAGGCGGGCGGGTTCACGGTTTTCTGCGGATGGAAGAATTCCGAGGCGATCAGGGCGGCGGCAACTGAGATCGCGGCGCAACTAGGCGCGGGTGTTTCGTGGACCAACCCGGGCGGAAGACTGCTGGTGATCGGGGCCGCCGACCGCGACACGGTCACGCGCAATGTCGGTCTCCTGGAGAACACGGTCAGCGACGTGTGGCCCGGTCCCGGCAAGGGCGCGGTCCAGTGCCTGACGAATCTGGCCTTCACGCAGGAATCGGCGCTTCTGGTCACCGGCAGCGATACCGCCGGGGCCGCCGCGGCTTTTGACACCTTCCGGCGGGAGTTCCTGAAGGATGTCCAACCGCCCCAGGGTTACCTGCTGAACGCCGTCGGCGCGGACTACAAGGTCTTCCCCTGGAGCCGGCCCGACAAGACTGCCGGCGACAGGGTCGAAGTGGAAGCCGCACGCGGAGAGTACGAGTCTGCCCAGGTCATGCTCACGGCCCTCGAAAGGCAGGAGAACGTATCCGTCACCGTGTCGGATCTTGTCGACGCCAGGACAGGGAAGAAGATGACAAGCAGCAAGGACATCACCCCGTACAGGCGGCGCTACGGCCCGGTGCGGGTGCGCTGGGTGAATTACTTCCCGCTCAAGGCTGAAGAGGGCTTCACCGGCCACCCGGATCCTCTGCTCGCACGGCCGGAGTACACGATTCCCCGGGGTGAGAGCCGCGGCCTATGGTTGACGTTCATCGTTCCCGAGGATGCCGAGGCAGGTGTTTATCAGGGAACGCTGAACTGCAAGACCGGCTCCGGAGAAAAACAGATTCCCATCCAGGTCACGGTCTGGG
>CAZGBW010000424.1:0-2266 GCA_964523995.1 uncultured Victivallales bacterium
TGACCTGGCGGTTGACCGCCGCAGCACCGTTGTCTCGTTCCCGCCTCAAATACTCAAGGTATTCCAGAACATCGCGGGCGCTCAACTCCTCCGGACCGCGGCCGCCCAAGCGAAAGCCAACATACCCCTGGAAACCATCCAGGGTTGCCTTGTAGGCCTTTATGCTCAACGGGCGGATGCCGCGCGCCAGGCAATGCACCTCGATATACTGATTGATCCAGAAGGTCCACTTCATGACAACACCTCTTTGACGGGCAGACTATCCACCGCCTGTTCTTTCCGGCCCGGCAGCACATGCAGATAAACGCCGGTCTCGCCGGGGCCTCGGTGTCCCATCAGCATGGAGATCACGCCGATGTCCACACCCCGATCCATCAGATGCGTGCCGAATGTGTGCCGCAGCGTTTTGGGCGTCACCTTCCATGCGATCCCGGCCCGACGTGCCGCATCCTTGACGATCATGCCCGCATCCACACCCCGCATGCGCCGCTTCTTGACCTGGGTCTTGAACAAGGGGCCGCGCTTGACGGAGCGTTCCGCCAGGTACGCCAATAGTTCCACCCACACCGCCCCCGGCACCGGCACATACCGCTGAACATCCCCCTTGCCTTTGCGCACGAAGATCTCCTGGCGTTCGATGATCACGTCCGCCACGTCCAGACGGTGCAGTTCACCGGTGCGAAACCCGCAGCCATACAAGAGCAGAATGACCAACCGGCTGCGGCGCGACTCGATCGTCTCCCGTCCGCACGCCTTGAGCAACGACTGAGCCTCATCAAGCGTCAGCGCCTTCGGGGCCAGACGCGGCACCCGGTCATTCAGACTGAACCCATCCAGGACATTGCGCTCGCTACGCCCGCTCCGGCAACTATACTCCAAAAACCCACGGATATGGCTAAGCTCCTTTGCCAACCCCGCCTCGCTATATCCCTCCTCGCGCGACTCGCTCAACCAAACCAGAAACTCTTCCAGGGATCGCTTCCACAGAGGGATGCCGGGCCGCCGCTTCTCCATGAATGCCGCACTGCGCCGCATCGCGCACCGGTTATCCCGCACCGTCGCCGGGGTCAGCTTTTTCACGTCCAGCAGGTAGTCCAGGTAGCCTTCCGTCCAGACATCCAACCGCATGCCATCTTTCATATCGCCACACTCCTCTGGGCGCTCTCGCCCTCCGGACGCAACATCTCGTTGATCGGATGCTTCGCGATCGCTTCCACCCGGGCGCCCGTGCTGATGTGCAAATAACGCATCGTGGTCCCAATTACCGCATGTCCCAGCATCGCCTTGACCTGCGGCATCCGCACCCCGCTCTCCAGCAGGTCCGAGGCACAGGAATGCCGGAACTGGTGAAGACTGACGAATGGTATCTTGGCCCGCTTGGCACACTTCCCGATCTGATCGCTGATCGTGTCGCCGCTCAACCGCGTTCCCCGCCGCCCGACCAACAACGCCGGCTCTTCGATCCGGCCCGTCGCTTCCAGCCGTTGCTGCCGAACAGCCAGATACGCCTCGACAAAGCGCCACACGCCTGCGCCCACCGGCACCTTCCGCTCCTGCCCTGTCTTGCGGCCATCCACCGTCAACACGCCCGTTTCCCGATCCCAATCGGCCAGGTCCATCCGCTCCATCTCGCCCCGCCGCAGTCCCGTTCCATAGAGAACCGCCAGCATGCACAAGAGCTGGCGGCGCGACGACTCCGGCTTCCACTTATCCGCCTCATTCCACAGCCGATTCATCTCCTCTCGTCCGATCCGCCGGGGCAGCGACATACGCGGGTCCATCTTCGGACCTTTGATCCACCGTAGCGGGTTCTTGATCCACACCCCCTGGCCCACCAGATACTCCCCCATGCCTCGGAAAATGCTCACCGCCCCGGCGAGTGTCGCCCTGGCCCGGAACGTCCCCCTGGTTCTCAGGTAGGCAATCGCCAACGGGCCGTCCACCGCTTCCAGGTTGACCTTCGGCCGCCGCCGTTTCAACCATACCCCGCATCGTTCCAGTTCCCGTCTCCGGGAGGCTATCGTCATCGGCGACAGCCCTCGAATCTCGCACTCCTTGATGTAGCCATCCAACAACACATCCCAACGTCTCATCGCTCTGCCTCCTGAAACTAACCGCCTTCAGGCGTTGGGCCACTCCCTGTGCCCCATTCCCTTAAAAGCGCTTTCGTTCCGGGATGCTCATATCTTAAACGCCACTTATCCAGCCAATACGACATACAATACGACGTCGTTACTGGGGGGGAAATCGCGTGAGTTAAACTAAA
>CAZGBW010000425.1:0-2253 GCA_964523995.1 uncultured Victivallales bacterium
ACAGGCTGGACGTGAAGTTGAACATCAACAACGACGCCGGCTGGTGCGGCAGCGGTGGCCCGTGGAACACGCCGGAAAACTCGATGCAGAAACTGGTCTCCACCCGGACAGGCGTGGAAGGTGGCAAGCCCTTTGATGCGGTGCTGCCCCAGCCGCCCACGGTCAAGGGGTTCTACAGGGACATCCTTGTGTTGGCGACGAAGGCGCTCCCGGCTGGCGACGATCCGAAACGGATCTGGCCCCGGTCGCAAGCGGTCGATCTCACCTCACGAACGGATGCAAGCGGCCGGCTGCGCTGGGATCCGCCCGCCGGAACCTGGGACGTCCTGCGCATCGGCCATACCAGCACCGGCAAGGACAACCATCCGGCTCCGGAATCCGGTTGCGGACCGGAGTGCGACAAGCTGAGCAAAGCAGCGGTCAAGGCGCATTTCGACGGCATGATGGCCAAGCTGATCACCGATGCCGGGCCGCTCGCGGGAAAGACTCTGGAACACACCCACATCGACAGCTGGGAGGTGGGAACCCAGAACTGGACGCCCGCGTTCCGCGCGGAATTCCAGCGTCTGCGCGGCTATGATCCACGGCCGTTCCTGCCGGGGGAACTGGGGTACATCGTCGATGATGCGGAAACCCAACGGCGGTTCCAATGGGACATGCGCGTGACCGTCAGCGATCTGATGCTTGAGAACTATGCCGGCTATTTCCGTGAGCTGGCCTCGGCGCACGGGTTGAAGTTATCGGTTGAAGCTTACGGAGCGCATCCCGGCCATTGTCCGGTGAACAACTTGGCCTACGCCGGACGGTCGGACATCCCGATAGGCGAGTTCTGGGTCGGGCACGACAATTATCGGAGCTGCAAGGAGATGGCGTCCGCCAGCCATGTGTATGGCAAACGCCTCGTCGGCGCCGAGGCGTTCACCGCCTGGCCCGATAATGCCAGGTTCCAATTTCATCCGGGAAATATCAAGGTGATGGGCGACCGGAGCTTCTGCGTGGGCGTCAACCGTCTGATGCTGCACTGTTACACCCACCAGCCGTGGCTGGGCCGCGCGCCCGGCATGACCATGCAAGGCTGGGGCACCCACTTTGAGCGCACCCAGACCTGGTGGGAGCAGTCGAAGGCCTGGCACACCTACATCGCCCGCTGTCAGCATCTCCTTCAGAGCGGGTTGTTCGCCGCCGATGTCTGCTATCTCGATGTCGAGGACGCGCCGCGCGACGCGCCTTATCCCCTCCGGCTGCCCGGCTATGACTACGACTTCTGCCCGGCCGAGGTGGTGAAGAACCGCATGAGCGTCAAGGACGGAAGGATCACACTTCCCGACGGCATGAGTTACAGCCTGCTGGTGCTGCCGCCCACGGACCGCATGACGCCGGAGACGCTTCGCAGCGTGGTGGCTCTCGCCAAGGCAGGGGCCGCCATAGCGGCAACGACCCTTCCCAGCCAATCCCCTAGTCTCCAGAACCACCCACAGTGTGATGCGGAGGTGAAAGCGCTCGCCAGAGAGCTGTTTGGCGAGCTTGGTGCTGCGCCGGTTACAGGCATCAGGGAAATACCCTGCGGGGCTGGCAAGGTGCTCCTGGGGGGCGATGTGACACAAGCGCTGACATCGCTTGGCATCCAGCCTGACGTCACGTTCACCAACGCCGGCAAAGAGAATAGCTTCCGCTGGATCCACCGCCGCACGGACACGGCGGATTTCTTCTTCATCGCGAACCAGCTTGCAGAGGAGAACCAGGTTGCCTGCACCTTCCGCGTGGCCGGAGCGCAACCGGAACTGTGGCATCCGGAGACGGGAAGGATCACCACACTTCCCGTTTACAAAAGCACGGCGGACGGGCGCATCGAGGTGCCGCTCAAGTTTGGACCGACCGAGGCGTTCTTCGTGGTGTTCCGTAAAGGCGGCCAGAAGGTGACCGTTGACGGTGTGCGGAAACCGGGACGGAACTGGTTGGAATTCACCCCGGCGCAGACGATTGACGGGGCCTGGAATGTGACCTTCGATCCGAAATGGGGGGGATCGGAGAAGCCGGTCGTGTTCGAAGCCTTGACCGACTGGAGCAGCAATGCCGTGGAGGGCGTACGGTTCTACTCCGGAACAGCCGTCTACCAGAAGACCTTCGCCGTCGAGCCCGCCGTGGCCGGCCAGCCCTCGGTTTCTCTGGATCTCGGCCAGGTCGAGGTCATGGCCGATGTGAAACTCAACGGCAAAGACCTGGGCACGCTCTGGAAGAAGCCTTTCCGTATCG
>CAZGBW010000426.1:0-2249 GCA_964523995.1 uncultured Victivallales bacterium
GTGAATAGCGGGCACCGCTGGCGGCAAGCAGTTCAGGGGTCAGGGCGGGACGGCCTGCGGCAGAGGCCTGCTCGGTTGGCAACAGGGAGACCTGCGTGACGTTCATTTATCTTCTCCAGGGCATGCGCATTTGAAAGAAGGACGGCCAGCGTTGCAGCTGTCACCCGTGGATTACCGAAAAAACAAGGTTTATCCGCCTCTGGTGCTAATCTAAAGGCTAGAAGAAGGCGGGTCAATTGAGAATATGCGCCCCCCTATTGCGGACTCGAATCGGCTTGACACAAGGAACCCATTGCCACGAAGGCTCGCGAGGACTTCATCGTCCTTCGGCGGCGGAGCGGGAACGTCCTCCCATTCCAACCGGTTGAAATCCCTTCATACGGCCGCCAGCATAGTAAGCTCCTGAGCCGTTGCTATTCGTTGCCAGCCCTTCCGACGGAAACAGGCATCGCCGTTCTAAACGACGGAAAAATCGCACACCAATGGCAGATGATCGGAATACGTCACCGGCGGAATCTCGAAGTTCTGGATTTCGATTCCCTCGCTGTAGAACAGGAAATCAAGCTGGCGTTTCGGCCGCCAGCTTGGAAACGTCGCCGCGCCCTTCTCATTGGCATTCCGGAGACCGGTCGCCCCCAGGAAAAGCGCGATCTCGTGATCGCCCCACAAGGGGTTGAAATCGCCGGCCACAATGTGTGGTTTGGTGGTAGACTTGACCATCGCGAACAGTTGCTGCAACTGGTGATGGCGGATCCTGAATTTCAGGGAAAGATGAACCAGGAAAACCGTCAGTGCCTCCAGCTCCAGCTCAATCACCAACCGTTTCACACCCTTATCGAAATAGTGGAACTGGCGCTGCTGGATCGTATCACGAGTCAGGAACGCGTTCCCCTGCTTGTTCAGGACCGGGATCCGGTTGATCAGCGCATCGGTGTGATATTTGGACATGTAGGCGTGATAGTGCCCCAGCCTCCCGGCGATCTGCTCGGCCTGGTGCAGGCGACGATGACGGAAGGAACCCGCATCCACCTCAACCAGCCCGACAATATCCGGGTTGAGCTGATGCAGGAAACCGGAGATCGCCCCCACATTCGCCTCGGTGCGGCGCAAATACCCCTGCCAGGGAAAGCAGAACCCGCCACCGGTACCATATCGAATATTATAAAGCACGATCCGCATCAGTCCCCTTCCCTCGTTCAGGGATGCCCCGGTACCAGCACCCGCAGTGCCAGCGGTTTGATTCCGATCTCGATCCGCTCCGGTGCCTCGATGATCTCGCCGTCCACCTGGATCGGCGCTGGCTTCGGGCGCAGGACGGTCATCTGCGACGTACTGCGGCATATCAGCCGCGGGATGCGGGTCACCGACCCATTGAACAGCCGCCGGAGATTCGCCAGCAGCAGCGGGAAATCCTTCTGGAGCGCACCCACGAACTCGAGTTTACCGTCATTGTCGTTCGCATGCGGGGCAATCATCGCCCCCCCGCCGAACTGCGTCAGGTTCGCCACGGTCATGATCATCGGCCGCTGCAGATCCAGCGTCTCGCCGCTGTCAAACCTCACTTGCATATCCTGCCGCTCGTAGTCGAAGAACTCCTGCACACCGGCAAAGACATAGGGCAGGATGCCGCGCATCGGCAACCTCTCGAACGTACGGACAAACGCCGCATCCCACGCCATGCTGCAGGTCACGAAGAACGGCAAGCCGTTGACCACACCGACATCAATGCGCCGCTCCGATGCCGTCACCAGGGCCTCTGCCGCCTTCGCCGGTGACAACGGGATCCCGAAATGCCGGGCAAACCCGTTGCCGCTGCCGCCGGGAATCACGCCCAGCACCACGTCGGTATCGACCAGCACACGGCTGATCGTGCTTACCGTTCCGTCACCGCCAGAGACGAGAATGATATTCACACCCTCCGCCACCGCCCGCCGAGCCTTGGCAATACCGTCCTCCATGCTCTGGGTAAACTGGTACGTCAGATCGGTTCCGTCCCTGTCCCAGAACCGATCCAATGCCAGGCGCAGCGTCGTGAACAGACGCGGCAACCCCGACTTCAGATTAATCAGCACCCGCACTTTCCGCATTCAAGCCTCCACCGCCAACTCGGCATTTGCAACTCTAGCGCATCAACATGCGGGTTGCCACTGAAAACATGGCTAATGAAGAAGGTCACGCCCCTTCGATGACAAGGACCGCATGGATGCGGACGGTGGCGAGGCGGGCTGTGAAGAGCCCATCCGTCCATG
>CAZGBW010000427.1:0-2242 GCA_964523995.1 uncultured Victivallales bacterium
GGGACCGCGACCGGATCATCCACAGCCGCTGCTTCCGGCGGCTCGAATACAAGACGCAGGTCTTCACCAGAAGCTCCTGCGATCACTACCGCACCCGCCTCACTCACAGTGTCGAGGTGGCCGCCGTCGCCAGGACCTTGGCCCGGGTCTTCGCGGCCAACGAGGACCTTACGGAAGCGATCGCCCTCGCGCACGATATCGGTCACACCCCCTTCGGCCACGCCGGCGAGCACGAACTGAACCGGCTCATGGCCGACAGTGGTGGGTTCGATCACAATCTGCAAAGCCTGCGATGGGTGGACCTGCTGGATCTGCAGTACCCCGACTTCCCGGGCTTGAATCTCTCGTGGGAGGTCCGGGCCGGACTCATGAAGCATGAAGCACACCGGCCGGATGCGCAGCTCGATGGCATCCCCATCGGCCCGCGCCAGTCGATCGAGGCCCAGATTGCCGATATCGCCGACGATATCACTTACTACGCGCACGATGCCGATGACGCCCTGCTGGCAAAGATACTGACCGAGGAACTGCTGGAAACACAGGAACTCTGGCGGCTGGCCTCGGAACGGACCGCCGCCCGCTATACCGGCCTTGAGCGTGGCGAACGCCTGCGCATCACCATCCGCAACCTGCTCGACTTGCAGATCGAGAACATCATCGAGGCCACGACCGCCGCACTTGCGGAATGGAAACCCACCTCCATGGGAGACGTCATGCGGTTGCCGGTGAAAGTCGTCCGCTTCAGCGACGCGATGGACGTTCAGGCCTCGCAGTTCCGCGACTTCATGTACACCCATGTCTATTTCAGCCAGGCGATCAAGAACCAGGCGGAAATCGCCACCGCCATGCTGCGCCACCTTTTCGAGCACTACTGCCGCCTACCGGACCTGATGGGGCGCAAGGCTCGCTCAAGACTCCAGGAGGACGGGCTCAAACGCACCGTCTGCGACTATCTGTCCGGATTCACCGACAAATACGTATTCCAGGAGCACGCCCGCTATTTCCGCTGAGAACAACACGAAACCGATAACATCAACGAACAGGAATGGAGATCAGATATGGCCGTGAAAAAAGTCGCAATCCTAACCGCAGGAGGGCTTGCCCCCTGCCTTTCCGCCTCGATCGCCGCGCTGATTGAGCGGTATTCCGAAATCGCTCCCGGCGTCGAGATCATCTGCTACCGCGCCGGCTACAAGGGGCTCCTCACGGGCGACAGCTTCCGGGTTACCCCCGATATGCGGGCTCGGATCGGCGTCCTTTACCAGCACGGCGGCAGCCCCATTGGCAACAGCCGCGTCAAGCTCACCAATGTCAAGGACTGCCTCAAGCGCGGCCTGATCCGCGAGGGGCAGGATCCTCTCAAGGTTGCCGCCGAACAGCTGACCACCGACGGTGTGGACGTGCTCCATACCATCGGCGGTGATGATACCAATACCACGGCCGCCGATCTGGCCGCCTTCCTCAAGACCCATGGTTACCGGCTGACCGTCGTCGGCCTGCCCAAGACGATTGACAATGATGTCTATCCGATCAAACAGAGCCTCGGGGCCTGGACCGCCGCGGAGGAAGGCGCTCAGTTCTTCGCCAATATCGTCGCCGAACACAATGCCAACCCGCGCATGCTCATTATCCACGAGGTCATGGGCCGGAACTGCGGCTGGCTGACCGCCTACACCGCGCGCATCTACTCGGAATTCCTCCAGGAACTCGATTTTCTCCCGGAAATGGGCCTGTCGCGCGAGCGCAAGGACGTGCACGCCGTCTACATCCCGGAAATGGAAGTGGATATTCAAGCCGAGGCGAAACGCCTGCGGACGATCATGGACCAGATTGACTGCGTGAACATCTTCATCTCCGAGGGGGCTGGCGTCGAGACGATTGTCAAGCAGATGGAGGCCGCCGGGGAGACCGTTCCCCGCGACGCGTTCGGCCACGTCCGGCTTGACACCATCAACCCGGGTAAATGGTTCGGGAACCAGTTCGCCACCATGATCGGCGCGGAAAAGACACTCGTGCAGAAAAGCGGGTATTTCAGCCGGGCGGCTGCATCGAGTGACGACGATATCGAGCTGATCAAGGACTGCGCGGATCTCGCGGTGGACTGCGCCCTGCGCGGGGAAAGCGGGGTCATCGGCCAGGATGAGGACCAGGGCGATCAACTGCGCGCCATCGAGTTTGACCGCATCAAGGGCGGAAAGCCCTTCGATACGGATCAGGAATGGTTCCTCGACCTGCTCAAGAC
>CAZGBW010000428.1:0-2233 GCA_964523995.1 uncultured Victivallales bacterium
AACCGAGCGTGCTGCCCTGTTCAGCGGTAATTTCAGGCGGCTGTGCGGGTTGGATGTGTGCTGAAATGTAGGGATTTGGTAACTGCTCAGGAGGGGAGGGTTCGGGGTTCAGGGGAAAACAGGTTGGAAACATCATCTGACCATACCGCCTTCGATGCTCTTCTTCCACGCCAGCGGGGTGGTGTTCCTGGCCTGTCTGAAGACGCGGTTGAACTGCTGAACGGTGCCGAAGCCGCCGTCTAGGGCGATCTGGGTTATACTCCTGCGTCCGGCGGCGATCTCCCGGCAGGCCCGGTCAATGCGCGTCTCGTGAATGAATTGGATGACGGTGCTCCCCGTTTCCTTCCGGAAAACACGGGTCAAGTTCCGCTTGGAGGTGAAGGCCGCCCTGGCGATTCCGTCGAGGGAGAGCGTGGAGTCGAGATGATCACGGATGTATGCCCTGGCACGGGTCACGATCTGTGAATTCCAGGGTTGTTCGGCGATCAGGATCTGGTTCTGCGCGTGGGCGATGTAATTGCTGAACAGTTCCAGAAGGGCGATGAAGTTCTCCTGTTCCTCCACCGGCATGACCCGACTCCTGGAGAAATACAGGGGGCGCAATGCCGGGGCGTCCAGCGAAAGCGACCGCAGGGTGCGCTGGACACCCCGCCAGCTTTTGGGAGTGGGGGGGGTGTCCAGGACCTGGCCGGATTGCAGAAAGGCGATGACGTCCCCGTTCAGCAGGATCGGGATGATGAACTCCGTCATGCCCAGATAACACTGGTACCGTATCGGCCGGCGCTCGCGCGCGGCGATTTCCAAAAACCGGCGATCGCACTGCCTGCAGTGATCGACCCCGCCCAAGGCCTGCAGCTTCCTGCAAAAGGGAGTCTGGGATTCCTTGCTGCCGATGTAAAACTCCCGCTCGCCGTTCGCATCCGTCAACCCGATGGACACACCGAAAAGACGCCAGGCCAGTTGATAGAACCGCCGCAACTGGGGAAGTTTCTCGAGATAGGTGAAGTCAATCGTACGCATTTTGTGAGGATATCAAATCGGGAATAAATGTCCAGATATGTTCAGTGTTTGTCCCGTTCAGAGTAGTTTGTGGCACGGGTTTGTGATAGCGTGATTCCTGAAATGAATATGCAAAACATCCATACCCACGTTTTGGAAGCGGCGCGGCATATGTCGCCCGAGTGCGTGCAGGAAGCCGATCTTTCGCGTGGCTATCCCCTGGATCTCACCGTGCGGTTTGACGCCTTCATGAAGGACATGGCACCCTTTGACCGCGTGGCAGTCTTTGGTCTCAAGGCGCGCCGGACCGGCTGGTGGGTGCCGGACGACTACATCGCGCGTTTTGTCGCTCAGGCGCCGGGGAAACTGGTGGGCTTCGCATCCTGCGATCCCTCCCAGCCGGAACACCTGGAAGAGCTCAAGTATGCCGTTGAAACGCTGAAATTGTCCGGGCTGAAACTGGGCCCGATCTACTCCGGTGTTGACCCCCGCGACCCGCTCTGTGATCCGGTATACAGGTATTGCCAGGAGCGCGGTTTGCCTGTCCTCTTTCACACGGGCACCACCTATAACCGGTGCGCGCCGCTTGAATTAGGGCGCCCGGGCATCTTTGACGAGGTAGCCATGCGCTACCCAGGCCTGCGCCTCGTGCTGGCGCACGTGGGGCATCCCTGGTGCGAGGAGTGCCTGGTGACGATCCGTAAGCATCCGAATCTCTATGCCGACATTTCCGCGCTCTACTATCGCCCGTGGCAGTTCTACAACATGCTGATCGCGGCGCAGGAATACAAGGTCACTCACAAGCTCCTGTTCGGGACGGATTATCCCTTCGCCGGCGCCGCGGACTCCATCGCCGGACTACGGAACGTGAACAGGGTGACGGGCACATCGGGGCTGCCGCTCGTCGCGGACAGCGTGATCGAGGATATCCTGGCGCGAGACGCATTCGGGTTGCTGGGGATCGGCCGCAGCGCGAGGCCCGGCTCACCGCAGGTTCGCCCTCCAGAAGAGGGACGCGGCACCTGAGTGTTCCATTGGATGGAGGGCGAGGCTGTGCCGAGCCGCGGGGCGACTTTCGAGGTTGAAGGACATGTACACATGAAAGCTTTGCAGTTGCAGTCTGTTGGAAATCTCGACCTGGTGGAGGTGCCGGTTCCCGGCATTGGAGAGGACGAACTCCTGATCCGGACGGAGGCGGCGGTCATCTGTACGTCAGACCTGACGGATATCCGTT
>CAZGBW010000429.1:0-2232 GCA_964523995.1 uncultured Victivallales bacterium
AGCCATCCTGTTTCTGTTGTAACCGCGCCACCGCACCCGCCCGGACAACGGGTCGCAGCCACGCGGCATCGCAGTGCCGGACACTATCCGGCAATGGACCGTGCATGTCGAGACCTAATCCCGGTCCCGGCGCGGGGCGGTCACGCTTCCGGGATCCCGATCGCGATCAGGAGGCGGCTACTTCGGCGCATTGGCGCGGACGTAGTCCTCGGCATGATGACGGATAATCCGTCCGTCACTGATATAGATCAGATCTTCCGCGATGTTCGTGGCATGGTCGGCAACCCGCTCCAGATCGCGCGTCACCCTCAGCAGTGCCACAAGCACATCAATGGCATCCTTCTCGGAGGCCAACGCCATCCGCACCTTGATCGCATCGTCAATCTCGTGCTTCATCTTGTCGATCAGTTCGTCATCGCGGCACACGTCCGCGGCGGCCTGCGTATCCAGATTGACCAGAGCATCGATGCTGCGGCGCAGCATGGCCTGTACCGCGTTTGACATCTGCGCCAGATCCACCGGAGAGGACTCGGACAACTTGCGACTGAGCACCAGCGCCCGTTCCGCGATATTCACCGCCAGATCCCCGATCCGCTCGAGATCACTATTGATTTTGAGAGTGGCCACCAGGAAGCGCAGATCCACCGCCACCGGCTGGTTCAAGGCCATTATCTTGAGCAGTTCCTCCTCGATATCCACCTCTTTGGCGTCAATTTCCACATCGGCATCAATCACGCGCTGGGCCAACGCCTCGTCGCGGCCGATCACCGCGATCACCGCGTGATGCAGTTGGCCCTCAACCATCGCACACAGCGACAGCATGTCCGTCTTTACCCGCCCCATCGCCTTGAAGAAATATACGCTCATCCTGTCTCCTCGCTGTTCGTATTCAACAATCCCTCAACCCGCCGCCGCGCAGGCCGGCTGCCGCCATGACAGGAACCACGCGGAATCGGTATTCCACTCCGGCGTCCATCGGGCGGACTGCGATTCCCGCCCGTCCGCCCAGCTGAAATCAACCGGGGGCTCCATGACATCCACCTGCCACGCATGATCATGATCGGTCGCCCGCACAAGTCGGTAGTGCTCCAGCGGGTGGAAGGTCAGCTTGCACCCACCGCCAAAACCGACGGTTACCGGACACAGCACCTCGACTTCCTTCCGGGAAACCAGCCCTTCAAGCGCTTTCATGATCAGGTCCCTGCCGGCCCCTTCCTCATACGCAAGAATATAATCCAGATTCAACGCCTGGCGCGACGCCAGGCATTTCCTCAACCCTGCCATCACGGCTGGTGATACCATTTCAACCGTATCCTCGTTCTCCAGCATATTGCCTCCAATGCCAGGATGACTGACAACCACTACCCCACTCAAACAACAAGGTATTATCGCGTTCGTCCTGTTAGCCCTCCATGCGCTCCGCATTAGATTTCCATGCGAAATGCCCGCCCCTCACTTTCCGGCGGACGGCATCGCCGCAGGAGCACTCCTGCCATCCGGCAGGTGAATGCGGAAGATACTCCCCTCGCCCAGATGACTTTCGGCCGTCACCCGGCCACCGAGCGCCGTCGCGATGTGCTTGACAATGGAAAGCCCGAGCCCGGTTCCGCCCATCTGGCGGCTGCGGCCCTTGTCCACCCGGTAGAACCGCTCGAAGATGCGATCGAGATGACGCTGCTCGATACCGCTGCCGGCGTCGCGGACGTAAACCACGGTTTCGTGATCCCGGGCCGCGGCGCCAACGGTCACCGCGCTGTCTTCACCACTGTACTTGATCGCATTATCCAGCAGGTTGACCAGCGCCTGCTCAAACAGATGCGGGCTGAGATTCGCTTCCAGCAGCGGATCGCAGTCCAGCTTCACCTCGATGCGTTTCTTCTCGGCCTGCAGGCGGCAAACCTCCACGGCGGCATCCAGGACCGGGCGCAGCGGCAGCCGCTCGAACGCGATCGTCTGTGATTTCGCCCCGTGTTCCACGGACGAGAGCAGCAGCAGATCGGCCACGATCGCATCCAGATGCTGCGCCTGCCTGGCGATGATCCCGAGAAAGCGCTGGCGCGTGGCCGGGTCGTCATCGACACCATCGAGCAGTGTCTCCGCAAACCCCTTGATGGATGTGATCGGCGTTTTCAACTCGTGCGAGACATTCGCCACGAAATCCTGCCGCATCTGCTCAAGCCTCCGGATGTGCGTGAGGTCCTGCATGATGATCAGCGCACCGATCCGGAGGTT
>CAZGBW010000430.1:0-2214 GCA_964523995.1 uncultured Victivallales bacterium
GCCAGCGCACAAACCCCTGCCAGAGCGAGCGGCAGGCGCTGCCGCTTCCAAGGCGCGCAAGGATGGAAAGATCGCGATCGGTAAGATGCCAGCCATGCAGCGCATCCAGCGCCCGGACCACCGAGGCAAACCCCGAGGCGGAAGAGGCAAACCCGGCCGCGGTGGGAACGGTATTGACAGCATCGACACAGTAATGCCTGGCCTCGGCTCCCCGGAAGAGATCGAGATAACCGGAGAGCCGTGCGGCGAACGGATGCGCGGGATCAAGCGGCTCGCCATTGAGCGTGATGCAATCCACGCCCCCGTCGGTTAGCGCCAGGCGACAGCGGGATCCGAGGGCTCCGAGGGCTATCGAGAGGCTGTCGGTGACGGGAAGGTTCAGCTCGGTATCGCGTTTGCCCCAGTATTTGCAAAGCGCGATATTGGCCGGCGCAAACTCGACGGCATCCGGACAGGGCGCTTCGGTTCGGCCATCCAGCAGGCGGCGGACGATGTCTGCTTTTGTAATCATGTGCCAACGAGTGTAACGGGCACGGGCGCAAAAGAAAACAAAACAATACACCCCCCCGATGCGAGACCGTGCCCCGATGCGCAAGGGTCCCCGCCCCGCCGGTTTGTCAGGCCCCGGCTATCCATTGCCGGGCGGCAATGCACCCGGTGGTCCAGGCCGCCTGCAGATTGTACCCTCCGGTCATCCCGTCAATATCCAGCACCTCGCCCGCAAAATACAAGCCGGTGTGCAAGCGGCTTTCCATCGTGCGGAAATCCACCGTCTTCAGGCCGATCCCACCAGCGGTGACGAACTCCTCGCGATGCGGGTCCCGTCCGGCCACTGGCAGCGAGAAGGCATGGATCATCGCTGCCAGTTGTCGCAGCGACTTCAACGGGCAAGCACCCCATTCACGCCCGGACTCCACACCAGCCCGTCCCAGCAGCAGCAACCATAGGCGCAGCGGGAGCCCGACCGGAGACCATGTCCCCGTCTGCCGCCGCGGCGAACGGTCCCGGTAGGCCTCCAGCGCACTGAGGACCTCCTCCTCGCGAAGCGAGGGACACCAGTTGATTCTCGCTTCAAACCGGTACCCGCATTCCGCCAAGCGCCGCGCCGCCACCGAGGATAGCCGCAGAACCGCCGGTCCGCTGACCCCGCCGTGCGTGATCAGCAACGCCCCCTCGCCGCTCTCGCCAGCTGCACTGGCAACCACCGGATCCACCACGATGCCGGCAAGCGCGGTAAGCTCGCGATCCGGTGTCTTGAACGCAAACAGCGAGGGCACGCAGGGAACAACCGGATGCCCCAGCCCTTCAATAACCGCCCCGCCTCCGGTCGCGACCAGCAGCCGGCGACAACGCACCAGGCTCCTGTCGGAAAGCACCAGCTCGAACCGGTGCGCATCGCCATCCGGAAGCGCGATCACCTGCGAGACGCCGGTGGAGGTCCGGATCTCCACCCGTCCGCGGCGCACGGTACCGAGCAGCGCCTGGATCACCGTCTCGGACGAATCCGAACGCGGGAAGACGCATCCATCGGCCAATGTCACCAGCGGCACGCCGTGCGCCTCGAACCACTTCATGGTATCGGCCGGGCCGAAATGGTGGAGCGGGCCGGTCAGTTCCTTGCCGCCACGCGGATAATTCCGGATGAATTCGCGGATATCGTTGCATTCGTGTGTCAGATTGCAGCGTCCGCCACCGGAGATACGAACCTTGGCCAGCACCCCGGGCCCCTTCTCCAGGACCAGGATGTCGAGCGCCGGCTTGCTTTCCGCGCATACCGCGGCGGCAAACATGCCCGACGCGCCGCCGCCCGCTATGATTACGTCCGCCGTCCGCATCGCCACCTTACCTATCGTGCCATGCTAGAGCAGATCATCATGCTTGCCGGCGGCGGCAAGCTGCTGCACCATCTTCTTGACGTCCTGTGCACGCGCTTTCGGGCAGACCAGCGTCACCCGATCCGTATGGACCACTACCAGATCCTCAACCCCGATCAGGGCGGTGAGCCGGGTTTCGCTGACCACAATGTTGCCGGAGCTGTCCAGCAGCTCGCCATCGCCGATCACCACATTGCCGCTGGCATCCTTCTCGAAATGATCCTCGAGGGCTGCCCATGATCCGACGTCGTACCACTCGAAATCGCCAGCGGCCGTCACGATGTTGTCCGCCTTTTCCATGACCGCGTAGTCTATCGAGATGCGACCGAGACGGTTGTAC
>CAZGBW010000431.1:0-2209 GCA_964523995.1 uncultured Victivallales bacterium
CCCCTGACCGACGGGCGGATCTTCACTGCAAAAAACGCGGCGGACCTGCATCTCATTGACGGAATCGGCTACTGGCAGGATGCCGTCAAGCAGACGGCGGAACTGCTCGATGTCCCTGAGGTGATCATTTACCGCTACGATGAATCGTTCTCGCTATTCGCGTTGCTGCGGGCGGCCAGCCGCCTGAACCTGCGCACATGGTTTGGCGACAGCACCCCGAGACTCCAATACCGATTGTCCCTCTAACCGCAATCTGAACCCTGAATCCGGATCACTCCAATTGAAACGTGTCAGCGACATACACTGGACCGAATGGACCCCGCAGCAGCGGGCGACGCTTCTATTTGTCATTGAAGATGGCCAGATTCTCCTTATCCACAAGAAACGGGGCCTCGGCGCCGGAAAAATCAATGGACCGGGCGGACGCCTTGAGCCGGGGGAAACCCCGCTTGCCGCGTCGATCCGCGAGGTGCAGGAGGAACTCTGCATCACCCCCCGGCACATCGCGAAAAGCGGCGAGCTGTTTTTCCAATTCCTGGATGGACTCTCCATCCACTGCACCGTGTTCCGGGCCGCCGCCTACGACGGGGCACCGCAGGAAACCGAGGAAGCGATTCCCCTGTGGGTTCCAACCGACGGGATCCCCTACGAGCGGATGTGGGCGGACGACCGCCTCTGGATGCCCCTGATGCTGGCCCGGACCCCATTCACCGGCTATTTCCTTTTTGACGCGGAGCGGATGCTCGATCACCGCCTGGAAACGAGTGCGATGGCAGAAAGCGCATGAAGAATATCGTTCTCATCGGTATGCCAGCCTCCGGAAAGAGCACCGTCGGCGTCCTGCTGGCGAAACGGCTCGGTCTCAATTTCCTGGATACGGATCTGGTCATCCAGCAGCACGAGAAGCGCCCATTGGCGGAACTTCTTGACCGCCGGAACCCCGCCGGGTTCCGCGCACTGGAGGAGCGGCATGTCCTCGGCATCAACGTCACCGGCCATGTGATGGCCACCGGCGGCAGCGTCATCTACGGAGAGCAGGCGATGCACCACCTGAGGCGTGGCGGGATCGTCGTGTATCTCGACACCCCCCTGGCCCTGCTCGAGATGCGGATAGCCGACCTGGTCGCCCGCGCCGTGGTCATGCACCCCAGCCAGACACTGCGCGACCTATACGAGGAGCGCGATCCTCTCTACCGGCGCTTCGCCGACCTCTCCGTTGACTGCCTCGGACGCGATCACGAAGCCGTTGCCACCGCCGTGAAGGACGGCATCCAGCCCTTTCTGAACCGGGAGATGATCCGATGATTGATTTTCAAAACGTCAGCAAACGCTTCGGCACCCAGGATATCCTGGTCAACGCCAGCTTCCGGATCAATACCGGCGAGCATGCCGGTATCGTGGGGCCCAAC
Source organism: uncultured Victivallales bacterium (assembly GCA_964523995.1). GTDB lineage: Bacteria > Verrucomicrobiota > Kiritimatiellia > UBA8416 > UBA8416 > UBA8416. The sequence goes on from CAZGBW010000431.1 coordinate 1,410, forward strand.
GGGACTGGCAAGTCCACCGTCGCGGCCATCATCGCCGGCGAATGCGGGACCGATGGCGGCTCGGTCATCCTTCCCAATCATGCCGCCATCGGCTTCCTTCACCAGCAGGTCTCCGAGGTGCATAGCCGCACACCGCTGCTGATCTTTGCGGAAGGGGGCCTGCCCTCGCTGAAAGCGATCGAAGCGGAAATCAGCAGCATCGAGGAACGCCTCCCCTCCGCCTCCGAGTCCGAGAAACCCGGATTGCTGGAGCGACTGGGCGATCTGCAGACCGCCTTCGAGCACGCAGGCGGTTACGATCTGCGCCATCGGACCGAGGCGGCACTCACCGGTCTCGGGTTCCCGGAAAGCGATTTTGTCCGGCCCGTGGGGGAATTCAGCGGCGGCTGGCAGATGCGCGCCGCCCTGACCCGCTGCCTGGTCGCCACCCCCGACATCCTGCTGCTCGATGAACCCTCCAACTACCTTGATCTTCCTGCCGTGGAATGGTTGCAGCGATTCCTGCGCGACTACAAGGGAACCCTGGTCCTGATCTCGCATGACCGCTATCTTCTCAATACGCTGACGTCGGTCACGATTGAAGTCGCCAACGGCAGTACCGAGCGCTACGCCGGAAACTACGACCATTACATCCAGGAGCGCACCGCCCGGTACGAAACCCGGATCAACGCGCAGAAGAACCATGAGCGCAAGGTCGAGAAGGCGGAGCGCTTTGTCGAGAGGTTCCGCTACAAGGCCACGAAATCCGCCCAGGTGAAAAGCCGGATCAAGATGATCGAGCGCATGGAGACCGTCGATGT
>CAZGBW010000432.1:0-2195 GCA_964523995.1 uncultured Victivallales bacterium
GCCGGTCATAGTCGGCATCGTTGCCGAAGGCGATATCAAAACGGTCTTTCAGGGCAATCAATCCCGCCATCGCGTAAGGCGATGAACAGTCCATGCGGATTTTGCCGTCCCAGTCCACGCACATGAACATGAAGGCCGGATCAACATCGCGGTTGACAACCTCGATATCAAGGCCGTAGCGCTCCGCGATCGGATCCCAGTAGGCAATGCCGGCCCCGCCCATCGGGTCCACGCCGATATGCAGCCCCGCCGCGCGAATCGCCTCCATGTCAATGGCGTCCTGCAGCGCCTCGACATACGGATGCACAAAATCAAACGCCCGCACCGAATCCGCCGCCAGCGCGCGCTCCAGCGGAATGCGCTTAACCTCCTTGAGGCCATTCACGAGGATGTCGTTCGCGCGCCGCTCGATCACGCTGGTGATGTCCTTGTCCGCCGGTCCGCCAGAGGGCGGATTGTACTTGAAACCGCCATCGCCGGGCGGATTGTGCGACGGGGTGATGATCACCCCGTCGGCAAGCCCGGTCCGACGGCTGCTGTTGTACGCAAGGATGGCATGGGACACCGCCGGCGTCGGCGTGTACCCGCGTCCGGCCTGGTAGCGCACCTCCACGCTGTTGGCGGCCAGCACCTCCATGGCGGTCCCCCAGGCCGCTTCCGAAAGCGCATGCGTATCCATGCCGACAAATACCGGCCCGTCAACGCCATGCTCACGCCGTACGTCGACGGTGGCCTGCGTCACCGCCAGGATATGGTCCTCATTGAAAGAACCGTTGTCCGACGTGCCCCGATGGCCGGAGGTGCCGAAGGCCACCCGCTGCCTTGTTTCCGCCGGCTGCGGGCGCATGGTGTAATAGGCCGCCACCAGCCGCGGAATATTCGTCCGCACCGATGCCGGTGCCGGTTTGCCCGCCAATTCATGCACACTCATCTGCATCTCCCGTTCATTGCGCTTTGCATTTGCCGTTGTATAATACGATCGCTTCCACCAGGCACAAGTCGTGGGTTCCATTGTAGACGGTCTTCCCCAATGCTGGCAAATCCATTCTGGATTGACACCGGACACGCTTGAAGGCATAATTCCAGATAGTGAAAGGCGAGCAATGACCACGAGAAAACGCAAACTGCTTTATGCCCTGATCGCGCTTTTGTTTCTGATGCTGCTGGCGGTCATCAGCTGGCTCGTCTACTTGATCCTGAGTTTCCGGATCGAACCTCCCCCCGTCGAGGAACAGGTAATGCCTCCCGCCCGCCTGCATTCCGCCACCCCCGGGCCGGTCAGCGAGGTGCTAATCCGTATCGCGGAAGAGCCGGCGGCTGAGCAAATCACGAAAAAAACCGGCACAGGCGCTGCCGCGGAAGCGACGCATGGAAAGATCCCCAGCATCTGCGAGGCCTATGGACCGCAGATCCGGGGAAGGGCCGCCTACCCGAACCCGCTGACACACCAATCCGTCTTTTCCCCGACCCGCGTCACCGTTACCCTCAACGTCAAACCGGACGCCCCCTGAAAACTGCGAAAAACATCATGCCGACTCCACACCAACGTCCGACCGCCAGGATATCCGTCACCGCGATAGGTGCCGTGCTTCTCTGGCTCTGCAGTCTCGGCAACCTTGCCGGCAACGCCGACGAGCAAAGAACCGTCAACATCGATCTGGTTGGCGCCAGCACCGGCAGCCGGGGTACCGTGGATAACCAGGGCCTTCCGTCCAGCTTCTTCCTGCAGGGCGCACGGCACGGCTTCGAGCATTCCGCCTCCATTTCCGGGTTTTCACTGGCTGGCTCTTATCCACAGGTCTATCCGGGAATGACGCTTGCCTGCTACATGGACGAGCATCATATCGAGTATGCGTTCCTGCTGGCCGCCGGCGCCGACCCGTCCCGTATCCGCCTCCTCCTGAGCGACGTGCGCTTCGACTCCGTGACCTCGGAAGGCAACATGATCTATACGGGCGATGGGTTCGAGGTGTATCAGCACTCACCGGCGATCTTCCACCTTGATGATGAAGGGCGTCACCACCCCACAGAGGGGCATGCCATGCTCATCGGGGGCACGGAGACGTCCGTGGCCATGGGAGAAGACCGTGGCGCGGACGCGGAGCCGCTCAACGATACCCGCTTTAACATCGTACCGGCGGACTGCGGACGCGAAGGGCCGGCCTACGATTTCTTCATGTCCCGCTACGAAGTCA
>CAZGBW010000433.1:0-2173 GCA_964523995.1 uncultured Victivallales bacterium
CTGCGCGGAAACACGGGTGAACAACACGGTCCGCCTGTCACGACGGATTATCCGCCGTGCAGCGGCAACCACATCCATCATTTGCGCGTGTCGCGCTGCGGACAAGACGGTGGCGACATGGGCGCGCTACACGCCGCGAACCTGAACAATCCCGGCGGCGGCAGCGTGAACACGTTCGAGCAGATCACCGTGGCTGACACGCGGGCGATCGCCTCGATGAAGGACTGGCCGCCGGACGGCATTTTCATTGACTGGCCGAAGATGTCGATGGACCAGATCTTTCGCGACATCCGGATTCTGCGTTCGCAAGGCAAGCCGCTCCGCAGCAACGGGCCGGAAAACGAGGCGTCGGCACAAACCGAGAATGTGAGTTGGAAGCCTGGTTTCCGCGAAGACAGGATGGACGATGCAAACATTGGCCTGACGTCGGAATTTCCTGCTGAATATGGCGGTCGTGATGCCGCCCGTTAGATGACAAACTGCTTGGAAAGGTAATTAGTTCATGAAACAACAATCTGTAAACCGTCGAACGTTCATCAAGTGGTCGGGCCTCGGCGTAACGTCGGCCCTCGGCGTATCAAGCGCTCGCGCGGAAACGGCGACTGTGGCCAAGTCCGGCTCTCTCGCAGAACCTGCCCGGGAGACGCCCGTGGCTGGCGAGTATGACGTCGTCGTGTGCGGCGCCGGTCCGGCGGGCACCGCCGCTGCCATCGCAGCCGCCCGCTCCGGGGCCAAGACGCAACTTCTTGAACTCCACGGCTGTTTAGGCGGCATCTGGACATCGGGGTTGCTCGCCTATATTCTTGATGCAACGAACAAACGCGGACTCATGGACGAAATCCTTCAGCGGATCGCCGAGGCGAGTGCGCGTTCGACGGGCAGAGCCTCAAAACGCTCCACGTGTTGCGACCCTGAAATCGTCAAGATCGTGCTCGAATCCCTGTGCGAGGAGGCCGGCGTGCGGATTCAATACCACACGCGCGTCTGTGCCGCACGGGTTGACCGGGAGCGCGAGAGCCGGATCACACATGTGATTACCGAATCGAAGAGCGGACGTCAGGCCTTTGTCGGAAAGGTCTTCCTGGATTGCACCGGCGATGGCGACCTAGGCGTGGCGGCCGGCTGTCGCTATCAGTTCGGCCAACCCGGAACCGGACTCAGTCAGCCCATGTCCATGATCTGCCTGCTCACCGGCGTGGAGGAAAAGGAGGTTCGGCCGTTTTATGCCTCGAGCGGCAGCGATTGGGCCGGCCCGAAAGACCGGTTGCGTGTTGAAATGGAGCGGGGCGGGCTTTCACCGTCTTATGGCAAACCCTCGCTGTTCCCTGTGCATGACGGTCTGTTCATGCTCATGGCTAATCATGAATACGGAGTTAAGGCCACGAAAGCTGACGATGTGACCGCCGCGACGCTCCGTGCCAGGCGCGAACTGCATCAACTCATTGACGGACTGCGCTCCCTCGGCGGTCCTTGGAAGAATATCCGCATCGTGGCTACCCCCGAACAAATCGGCGTGCGCGAAGGGCGGAGACTTGCCGGACTTTACGAAGTGACGGCCGACGATCTGCTTGAGGGACGCCAGCAGGCTGACACCGTGTGCCAGGTTACTTTTCCTGTGGATGTGCATGCGCTGGACCCCAAAAAGGGAAAAGGAATCGAAAAGCCCAGCGTACGCGTCAAACCGTATCAGATTCCGCTCCGTGCGCTCATCGCAAAGGACGTGAACGGCCTGATGATGGCTGGCCGCTGCATCAGCGGCGACTTCATCGCGCACGCGAGCTACCGTGTCACCGGCAACGCCGTTGCGATGGGCGAGGCCGCCGGCAAGGTCGCCGCCGTCGCTGCAAAAACCAACCGTTTGCCGCAGGATGTGAAGATTGGAGAAAAAATATGAAAACAGTAACAACAGATTGTGACCAGCTCAACCGCAGAGTGTTTATCAAGACTGCATTGGGCGCGACAGCCGCGTGCGGTATACATTCGCCGCTGCGAAGCTTGGGTGCTGAAGCAGGCGCATTGCCGCCGGTGCGGCAGATCACGCGCGGGCCGAAGTTTCACTGGCGCGGATACTATGACAAGCTGCTGTTCGATCCGACGAACAAGCTGGTGCTTGCGAATGAGGTGGATTTCGAAGGCCGCTCGCCAAAGGCGGATGATGTGTTGCGGGTGGGCA
>CAZGBW010000434.1:0-2162 GCA_964523995.1 uncultured Victivallales bacterium
CGACAACGGGACGGTACTCACGGAAGAGTCCCATGAGGCGCCCGAACGCCTCGTCAGTCTCCCAGTGCGGCACCCCGACGCGCCAGGACAGCGTGAGGGGGGAAGTGGCTCCGGTCGTTGGTTGGTTGTTCATCATTCAGCTCCTATTTCCTGGCGGCCAACAATGGCCGCCCACAGTTACGGCGGTGCGCCATCTTGGCGCACATTTCCGCCACCCACCGGTTCAACTGCATGCACCTTTCCCGACTCAACGGTTCTTTCCTCGTGGTGCAAGCGAACGGCGACAGCACCAGCAGCCGGCCCTGGGCACACAAATCGAAATACGCACCGGCGGGCTTATAGAGCGGCGGAAATCCCTCCGCCCGAATCAGAATGAGACTGCCATACTCCTGCTCCATCACGGCGTGCGCGATTTCCTTTTCACCGGGCGAAATGAACGGCGAAACCATGACGACCCCGCGCCAGGCCTGCTCCAGCGTCTCGGTTCTGCAAACGGCAAGTTCCGCAGGTGAAATGCGCCGGGACGCCTGCACCGGCATCATCTCCGGCTTATCCAGAAGAAACAGGTTCCCGAATCCGGCCCAATCCCGCCCCGCCGGCAACCGCGCATGGTCCAGGCGATTGACACGGGTGAACAACTCCGGGTTCCCCATCCGGACCCAGTAACGCCGCGGATTGTCGTGAATGTAGTGCCGTTCGGCGCGCAGCGTGTTCGCGTTCATGATCACACGATCGTGGTAGCCATCTTCCCAGACTTCCAGCGCGGCATTGCCGAAGTGCCTGCGCAGTTCGGAGGTAACCCCACTCTTGAAACCGCGAATCGTCTGCCCCACCGGCTTTGGCAGCGGTTCCTTGACGTACACAATGCCGTGGATATGATCCGGCATCACCACGAGTGTGTTGGTTTCGACGGCCGGGCGATGCGCGGGAATCTCCTGCCAGTGACGCCTTACAATCTCACCCGCTTCAGAAAGCCGGGTGCGACCGTCCGTGCACGCGCCGAACAACCGCCTCCGGTCCGCCGTCAGAATCGTGATCATGTAGAACCCCACGCGGGTGTAGTCATGTACATGCATCCGCTTGCCGGTCATTCCATCTCCTTGTTTGGTTGACCCGGTGCCACTGGATGGCGGTGCGGGCGGCCAGGTCCCGCATGCGGACCTCCTGGAAGCCGATCATCTTTCCTCCCAGTGCAGCAGGTCAGTCGAGCGCGCCAGGCTTACGCCGTCCCACCTCTGGCCACCCGGCGAAATCCGGATATAGAAGAGATAATAGACGCCTCCGTGACCGTAAATCCACGTATCCCACATCCGTTCTCTGGCTGGTCGGTAAAGCATGTCGCCTCCTACTTGTTCATCCTGCGCTGCGCGGGGTTATCCGCACTTCACCGTCACCGTCACGGCACCAACAAGCCCTTTCAGCACGACGATCTCTTTACCGGCGTCAAATTGTGTCCATTCCCGGCCATTGACCGTCACGCTCTTCATCGGCGCGGACTGCGGGTGGCGGAGATGCAGGACAACGGGCACGGCCGGCAACTCCAGCACCGCTTCGATCGTGCCGGCATCGACAGTCTTCATCTCATACGACACGGGGCCGAAGTGCGTGGGCGCCTTTTCGACGGCCAGGTCCTGGTACCACTCTCGCGCGGCGCCCCGGGCGAGATGCAGCACACCGCCGTCCTCAAGCACCAGGGCGTCGCGGATGAAGCGCGCCACGGCCACCGGCGTCCAGAGATGCTGCCGGTCGCCGGCGCACTCCTTGGCGCCCGGTTCCTGCCCGCGCTCCTCGCACCAGCTGTACAGCGGCGTGCCGTGGTTGAGCGAGGAGTAGAGGTATTCAGCGGCCCTCTCGCCTTCGTCGCGGAGCAGCAGGACCTCAGCGAGGTTGTCGAGGGTGATCGCGACCCACATGCCGTCCTTCATCCAGCCGGTGTGCACCGGCTGGCCACCGGGACTCATCCGCGCCTCGAACTTGCGGATCGTGCCGCTGATCAGTTCGTGGTGCGGCGGCAGGATGCGGCAAGGGAACGCGGCATAAAGCGCGCCCCAGCGGCTGCCGAGCGTCTGGCCGGGCACGCCCGGGATCCAGCGGTAGCCGTCCTCGCTGATCGCCCCGCGATCGAGTGCCGCAAGCAGGTCGTCCAGCCCGGCGCGATGGAT
>CAZGBW010000435.1:0-2152 GCA_964523995.1 uncultured Victivallales bacterium
CGGCCGTCCTGGACGCGATCCGGGAAGCCAAGGCCCGGTTCGGCATCGCGACCCATTACCTGGAAACCCTGCTCAACCTCATGGCGTGACATGCGCCAGCCCGCCATTTCGCGCCAACAACGCCCTTGCCTTGAAACGGCAGGGGCTATACAGTGTCTACCATGAAACCGCTAACCACCAGTGTCTATACGTTTTGCGACCTGATCGCCGGTGGCTACCTGTATGTGGACAAGACGCCGGGCATCTACGAGCTGATCCGCGGCTACAAGGGGCAGTACTTCCTAGCCCGTCCGCGCCGTTTCGGCAAGTCCCTTCTCATCAGCACCCTCAAGGCCATCTTCCAGGGACGCCGCGAGCTCTTCGACGGCCTTTTCCTCGCGACGGCCGATTACGACTGGAAACCCTACCCTGTGATTCATCTGGATATGGGAGACCGGCAGGCAGCTACAGCCGAAGAACTGCAGAAATCGCTGGTGTACCTGATCGACCGGCATGCCCGCGAGTTCAACATTGCCCTGACGCAGGATGGTGCCGCCGCCCGTTTCCGCGAGCTGATTGACATCCTCGGCGAACGCGGGGGTAAAGTCGTCATCCTGGTGGACGAGTACGACAAGCCCCTGCTCGGACACCTCGGCCTGCCGACCGTCACCGCGATCCAGACGGTGCTCAAGCAATTCTACGGCGTGATCAAAGCCACCGAAAGCCACCAGCGCTTCGCGCTCATCACCGGCGTGAGCAAGTTCGCCAAAGTCTCGATCTTCTCCGACCTGAACAACCTGACCGACCTGACGATGGATCCGCGCACCGCCACGCTACTGGGCTACACGCAGGACGAACTGGAGTCAAACTTCCCGGACTACATCGAGCGGCTGGCCGGGGCCATCGGCAGAACGAACGCCGAAACGCTCTGTGAACTGCGCACATGGTACAACGGCTACCGGTTTGAGGAGAATGCCCAGACGGTCTACAACCCGGTCTCGGTCATGAAGTGTTTCGACACGCAGAAGTTCATGAACTACTGGTTCGAGACCGGTACGCCGACCTTCCTGGTGGATCTGCTGCGGGACAAGCCGGTTGACCTGGGGGACCTGCATGTCCCCGATACCGCGTTCTCCACCTATGATCCGGCGCATCTGGAACCGCTGCCCCTGCTGGTGCAGACCGGGTACCTGACCATCAGGAGCTCGGATGGCGTTCTCGGCGCCGCCACTTACCTGCTCGACTACCCCAACCGCGAAATCGAGGATTCCTTCAGCTACTGGCTGGCACGTGGTTTCGCCAACCTGCCTGCGGACGACATGAGCAGCGCCCTGCGCCGCCTGACCGCCGCCCTGCGGGAGGGGCGCGTCGAGGACATGCTCGATACGCTGAAAATCTTCTTCGCCAAGGTACCCAACACGATCACGATTGATAACGAGAAGTACTACCAGACGATCTTCTTCACCGTCTTCACCCTGATCGGTGCGATCATCGAGGCGGAAGTCAGCACCAATATCGGCCGTGTGGACGCCGTGGTCAGGACTGCTGCCGATATCTTCATCTTCGAGTTCAAGCTCAACGGCAGCGCCGATGCGGCCATGGCGCAGATCCGGCAGAAGCGCTATTTCGAGCCGTATCTGGATGATGGCCGCCGGATCACCCTGATCGGCGTGGCGTTCGCGAAGGAAACCCGCAACCTCGGCGAGCACCGCATCGAGCCGCTGGACGCCACATCGGCCCCCGCGCGGACTCGCGAGCCCGGCGAGGCGTACGCCAGCGTGGAAAGCGAGCGGCTGGAGATTGCCCGACGGATGAAAGCCAGGGGCATCGCCCCCGCCATCATCGCGGAGGTCACCGGCCTGCCCGCTGAACCGCGCTAGCATTTGTTTTGGATCGGCGGGTTGTGTCAACCCGCTGGCGGGGACATTGCAGAGGCGAAGAGCAGCAGGTTTCGGGAAAACCTGCTTTACCCAAAGAAAAAGCCCCCGACTCTGGAATAAAGTCAGGGACGTGGACGGGGGCGGAGGCTAGCGGACGAAGGTCCGGAAATACGTGATGGCGTGTTTCAAGCCCTCGGCCAGGGGAATCGCCGGTTCCCAGTCGAGAATGTCCTTCGCAATCGTGATGTCGGGCTTGCGGCGCTGGGGATCATCCATCGGCAGGTCGTGATACA
>CAZGBW010000436.1:0-2148 GCA_964523995.1 uncultured Victivallales bacterium
ACGACCCCAGTGTCGCCGCTAGCCGGAGATTGGTCAGCCCCTCCTTCTCGATGTAGTACGACGTCGACGCCAGATCCGTCACCATCAGGTCAATCTCGCCCATCGCCGCCTTGATCAGGCCGAAGCGGTCGCTCTCCACCGGAATCAGATTTTCAGAAACACCCTGCTCACGCATGAACGCCTCGATGCCGTAGCCGTGCCCGATCCCCATCCGCAGCCGCTGCATGGACTCCGTCGTGAACCTGTCTTTCAACGATGCCCGCATGACCACAATAACCGGTATGCGCATGTACGGCTCTGTGAACAGCCATTTCCCGGTTCGTTCAGCCGATTTGACCAGCACCGGGTGGATGTCAATCTTTCCACGGGATTCCGCCTCCAAGGTCTGCGCCCAGGACTGCGTGTATAGCCGCATGAACCGAATTCCAAGCTTGCGCTCGATCAGCTCCAGGAAATCAGCAATAATGCCCTCGTAGATCTGCTGATCCTCGACCGACTGGTCCGGCTGCCAGCGCGGATCCGGTGCCACGGTTAAACGCTGGTCGTTCGCACCCAGCCAGTACCGCTCCTCGGCCGTCAGGAAATCCGTACGGTGGCGAGACCGGACCTGCAGGATTCCATACACCGCCGCCAGCAGGGCCAAGACCACGAATATTTGGGTTAGGAGTCGCCGGATCATCGTGCTGCCCCCGTTGCTCCACCATCACCACGCGATCCGAAGCACAGGCCGCTGCGGGTCTCCAGATCCTCCAGGGCCTTCTCCGGAACACGAACATTGCCAAAACCACGCCCCAGCTGGATCGCCGGGTTCAACGCACCATGAAAGTCAGATCCGCCAACCACGGCCAGTCCGCGCTCCAGCGCCAGCGTCGTATATAACTGCCGCAGCGGTTCCGGATGCTCCGGGTAAATCACCTCCACACCCGAGAGCCCTGCCTCGGACAGCGCCTCCAGCATGCCCCGCAATGCCTCCGTCGTCAGTTTCAATGTGAAGGGGTGCGCCAGCACGGCAGCACCGCCAGCCGAACATATCGCGGCCACCGCCTCCTGCGGGCCGAGGCGGAAACGATCGTGATAAGCAGGTTTCCCCTTTGCCAGGTAAAGATCAAAGGCGGCCCGCCCGTCGGGGACATACCCGCGCTCCGTCATCGCCTGCGCGATATGCGGCCGGCCGGCCACACCATCTCCCGAGAGTTCATCCAATGCCTGCTGATCAATCGGCATACCAAGCGCCTTCAACGTTTCCAGGATCCGTGCATTCCTCTCCGTTCGCCCTTCCCGTATCCGTCCGAGCTGCCGTTCAAAATCCCCCCCGGGCACGGCCGGGAAGTAACCCAGCACGTGCATCGTTCCGGGGGAAAAATCCGCACTGATTTCCACGCCGGCAATGCCGCGCACCCCCAGCTTGCCGCAGGCTTCGGTAAAACGGTCCGCCCCGGCGGTCGTATCGTGATCCGTCAACGCCGCCGCCGTCAATCCGCATTGCGCCACCTGCGCCGCTAGCGCCTCCGGCGACAGGCTACCATCCGAAACATCCGAATGCATGTGCAGGTCAATCATCCGACTCGGGCTCCCAGTAACTCGCCACGGATCCCGGCGTCTCATGCACCGTTACCCGCGAGATCCGGTAACGCGGGACGTTGACGACCGCCGACAGCCGCTGGTAGAGATAGCGCGCGATCCGCTCGCTCGTCGGGTTCTCCTTCGAGAAATGCGCATGCTCGTTGAGATCGGTGTGATCCAGCTCGGCAACCACCTCCCGGACGGAGGCCTTCAACGTCTTGAAATCCACCAGCAGCCCGAGTCCATCCAAGTCCTCCCCTCGGACATAAACCTCGACATCCCAGTTGTGACCATGATGCACCACGCAGGCCCCCGGATACGCGACCAGATGGTGCGCCGCCGAAAACTGTGTTTTTATTCCAAGCTCAAACATCATCAACCTCGATTCCTGCTAGACCATCTGGTAGCAATGCTCCACCTCGGTATCGGTGCGTGCCGCGAAATAGGCGGCGATCGCCGCATCATAGGCCGCTGTATGCGCGAACGCCTTCTTCATCAATTCAAATCGCCGCGCCAGCGGCAGGGCACCCCCGTTGGAGCGCAGGGTCTTCACAAGACCCGCATAATCCGCCGGATCGGTCACCG
>CAZGBW010000437.1:0-2143 GCA_964523995.1 uncultured Victivallales bacterium
CCACTATAGGCGGCGGCGCGCTCCAGTTCAATCCCGAATCGGTTCCAGGCGCACGGAAGCGCCCTCGACGATGACCACACGGGCTGCATCCTCGGTCCAGCAGCCGGTATTCAGGTAGCGGACGCCGCCGGTCGTGCGTTCCTCGGGATGGTGCGTATGGCCGCAGGTCACGGCGGCGAAACCGTGCGCGCTGGCGTAGGCCACCGCATTGCGGGCAACATGGCCGTTCAGGATGTTGTAGACGGCGGGGAACCGCTTGGCAAAGGAGGCGACATGCGTTTCCGACCCCAGCACCCGCGTGCAGAATTCATAGACCACCCGCAGCGGGATGAGCACTCCGCGCAGTACCGGCATGAGATGATCAAACCGGTCCCCGTGCGCGATGTATAACACCCGGTCGATGGCGAACTCCTTCACAAAGACAATCCGCTCCGGCTGGTGCATCTCGAAATGCCGGTCATTGTTCCCGCGCGTCCAGATGATTTCCCGCTCGTGCGACATGGCCCTCAGCCGGTCCAGCACGGCGGCATGCACCGGAGGAAGATCGCGCTCTGTCGCGAAATGCGTCACCACGTCGCCATTGAGCACCAGCCGATCCCCCGCTGGCAAAGCATCCAGGAACGCCGAGAATGCCTCTGCCCGGCATTGCCGTGATCCCAAATGCACATCGCTGGTCACCACCGTCCGCATCACGCCCCCCCCTTTTCGCCCGCAGGCGGGAACCCACCGGTCAACGCCGTCGCGCCGGACTATACGCCACACGCTTGCACCCGTTCAAGTCCGAAGATTCGCCAGCGCTTGCTTGCGCTTGTCCATGAAAGTTCAAACCGCGGATCTGGCAATCCACGGCGGCCCAGAATCAATGATCACGCCATTTCCGGGGCGGTTTTTGTTTTCGGATGTTATCTGCTCAGGATGGGCAGGGTTCAGGGTTCGGGGTTCAGTGCAGTGTTCAGGGGGAAATCAGACGTCCAAGATGCCAGGCCCCCTTCTCTTGCCCGCTTTCCTCTTCGAATTTCCTGAACCCTGTGACCTGAGTCGTTACGTCGGAGGCTGAGAAGAACGCGGTGGCGGCCCTGCGGGCCCCGGCCCGGCTGGCGCCGCCCGGCAGGCTAGCGGCACACGGGCAGGCCGATGGCGCGCCGCGGATTGGTGACCATCATCTGGCGCAGCTGGGCGTCCGGCAAGCCCAGCCTGCTGCGGAGGTTCTCCATGCTCTTCGGCATGGTGATGGTGGACCCCACCAGGTGGGAGCCGTCCGGCGAACGGGCCACCATGTCCTCGCCAATCAGCAGATCCCAGCGGGCGACTCTATAGCGGCCGGGGCCGAGGCCGGCGGCGGTCATGGCATCGGTCACGACGATGCAGTGCTCCGGCCCCACCAGGCTGATGATGTTCTTCAGCATGAAGAAGGGAAGGTGCGCCCCATCGGCGATAACCATCGGGGTAAGCTTGCCGGCCAGCGAGAGGGCCCGCTGGATGATGTTGTCGTGACGATGCATCTCCATCGGGCATCCGTTGCCAAGATGCGTGAACAGCGTCAGTCCGGCGTCGAGGGCCCGGTTGAGATCATCCAGCGATGCATTCGTGTGGCCCGCCGAGACCGCCACGCCGCGCTCCGCCAGCATCCGCGTCACCGCCGCCTTCTCGTCGCGTTCCGGGGCGAGGGTAACGAGGCGCACGAGCCCGCCGCCGGCATCGAGCAGCCGCTCCATCGCGTCGCGGTTGGCCGGGATGATGGAGTCAACCGGATGAGCACCCCGGTAACCGGCGGTCTCGTTGATAAAGGGACCTTCGATATGCAGCCCCGGGACCCTATCCCTGACGAGCGCATCCTTCTCCCTCAACGCCACGATCTGGCGCAGGCGGTGGCACATCACGTCGATGTCGTCCGTGATGATGGTGGCCAGGATGCCGCCCACCCCGTCGTCCCGCAGGGCCGCGCAGGCCTTGTTCAAGCCTGCCGCGGACAGGTCATCGGCATTGAAGTCCACCCCCATGTAGCCATTGACCTGGAGATCGATAAAGCCAGATCCGTCATTTTTCATCGGTGAACTCCTGTCTACAGGGTTGCGGTCAAGGATCCCGGGACCGGGGTGTCAGAACCCGACGGTCCCGTTCTTGTAATCCATGGTGACGGTTC
>CAZGBW010000438.1:0-2139 GCA_964523995.1 uncultured Victivallales bacterium
TTCGCCTTGGCGAACATCTTGTAGCGGCCTTCCATCTCGGTGATCGCCCAGCGCAGGCCCAGGGCCACCTTCTTCGGGTCGGTGATCACGGGGACCACCAGGTGCGGCAGGTCATTGTAGATTGAGAATTCCACGATTTTCGGATCCACCAGGAGCAGCCGCAGCTCATCCGGCGTTTTGGACATAAAGAGGCCTGCCAGGATGGCGTTGATGCAGACCGACTTGCCGGAGCCGGTGGCCCCGGCAACCAGCAGGTGCGGCATCTTGGTCAGGTCGGCGACCACGTTGCGTCCGCTGACGTCCTTGCCCAGCGCCAGCGGCAGCCGCACGGTACCGGTATTCCATTCCTCGCTTTCGATGACTTCGCGGATCACCACCATTTTGGCGATATCGTTCGGCACTTCGATCCCGACGACCCCCTTGCCGGGAACCGGGGCCTGAACGCGCAGGCTATGCGCCTTGAGCGAGAGTGCCAGATTGTTGGACAGCGCGGCGATGCGCTCGACACGGACGCCGCGGGCGGGAAGCAGTTCGTAGCGGGTGACGACAGGGCCCTGTTTGATGCTGGTGACTTCCGCGGAGATCCCGAACTCAGCGAGGGTCTGCACCAGTATGGCGGCCGTGCCGTCCGTGTCGCCCCCGCCGCCATGCGCGTGGTTTTCGGGTAATGGGTTCAGCAGGGTCAGCGGTGGCAGCCGGTAGCCTGGGAAGCGGGCCTTGTCGGGGTCAATCACGGGGGCGAGCAGCAACTCGGCTGGGGGGGAGCTGTCGGCCTTGTCGTCGTTGTCATCCGGGGTGTTCCCATTCGGTTGCGCATCCGCGTCGGCGCGTCGCGCGATTGAGCGCACACGCCGTTTGCCGTCCGAGTCGGCTTCCGGTGCTGTGTTCGCGCCTTCGGGTGTCTTCTCCACCCGTTGCTTAAGCCGATCGGCGATTTCCTTCTTGCGCAGTTCCCGTTCCAGGCGGGTCTGCTCGCGGCGCAGTTCGCGCCCTTCCCGTTCAAGCTCGAGATGCCGTCCGAGTTTTTCCGAATGCCGGCTGCTGATGTAGGTGGCCAGAAGCTGGGTGCCTGCAACAGCATAGCGGAACGCGAGGATCAGGTTGCGCCAACCGAAGGCCATGACAAAAGCGAGCAGGAACAGGGACCAGAGCAGTGCGCCGGCACCGATGGGGCTGAGCCAGCGGATCAGCAGCCCGTGGGTGAACAGCCATCCGAAAATGCCACCGTTATCGGTAATATTCTGGGCCTCCCGGATGTCCACCACGCTGTGCAGATCCAGGATGGCGGCAAGCAGCATCAGGCAGGCGGCGGTCCAGGTGCTTTTCGCGCGGATGGAGCCGCCCCGCAGCGCAATCAGGAGTCCTGTGACCGTCAACCAGGCGGGAACCAGGTAGGCACCGACGCCGGCCGTCACCAGCAGTGAGAACGCGACCCAGGCACCGGCAGCCCCGATCCAGTTGTTCGGCGGATAATTCGGCGGATAGTTCAGGATGCTGATATCCTGCCAGTCGTACGAGCCAAGGCTGAGCAGGGTCAGCAGGGCCAGCGGGAGGAGGAGAACGCCAGTGATCATGCGCCAGGGGGATGGGTATTCCCGTTTTTCGGTTGGCTCTGCCATCAGAATTACCTCTATTCCTGCGCGCCGTCCGTGCGGGTGGCGCTTATTTCGGGCTGGTGGGTATTGTCGTCCTGTACGGTGGTGACCGCGTTGGTGGCGGGTTGCGGATCCGCCGCCGGGCGCGGACGGACGGTAACCGCGACCATGGGCGGATTGACCGCCTCGCTGACGTCCACGCCATCGCGGAGATGAACGGCGGCCGGCATGGTGTAGGTTCCCGGCTTCATGATGTCCGTGCAATCCACGAACACGCGGATATCGTCCGGTTCGATGCGGTTGACGGCCTGCGGGCTGCCAAGCACGCTGAAATCAACGAGGGCAGGCGAAAACAGGATTTCAAGACCGGTGCCGGTTTCGCGCAGTGCCAGTACCGGCAGGCCTTTCCACTCTTTGCTGATGGCCTCGGTCACGATGCTGACGCGGGCGGTGATCTCGGCCGGCTTGACTTCCCATACACCGGATTCATCGTCGGTCAGGATGCGCACATTGCGGGAAAAGGAGTCAACCGCCCCGTCCACAT
>CAZGBW010000439.1:0-2133 GCA_964523995.1 uncultured Victivallales bacterium
TGTGCGGTGTGGATGCCGCCGTGCTGGCGACACGCGTGGCCATGGCGGCCGTCCGCTCGGCGGCGGAACGGCGGCTGGTTGCCATGAGCGAGGTATGAAATGCCCCGCAGTTCACACCGGATGCCAACCGCGCGTGGCTACCGCGGCTGATCTCGCCCGTGGTTCCTAGACTGTCCCTGTGTCGGGGATCGTCAGGTTGCGCCCGGTTTCCACATCGAACAGGTGGGCATGCTCCATCAGCGGGCACACCTCGATATCCTGGCCGGATTCGATGCCGCTGTGCGGATCGGTACTGACCGTGAAGTGATGCTCCCCGCTGACGAGATGCGCCAGCACCTCCTCGCCCAGCATTTCCGCCACATCCACCTGGCACTTGATGACCGTATTCTCATCCGCTCCCGGCTGCCCGCGCCGCACAAACGCCTTCGGTCGGACCCCCAGGCAGATCGGCTTGCCGACATACGCCGCCAGCCGTGCATACTGCCGCTTCACCACCGGCGTCTTGAAGGTGCCTCCATCAAAGACAAGCGCACCTCCGCTCTCCGTCAGCCGGCCGCTGAAGATGTTCATCGGCGGCGCACCGATGAAACGGGCGACAAACAGCGACGCGGGATGATCAAACACCTGCGTCGGCTCGCCAACCTGCTCGATAATGCCGTCCCGCATCACACAGATCCGGTCGCCCAGCGTCATGGCCTCCACCTGGTCGTGCGTCACATAGATCATCGTGGTCTGGATGCGCCGATGCAACTGGAGGATCTCGCGCCGCATCTCGACGCGCATCTTGGCATCCAGGTTGGAGAGCGGCTCGTCGAAGAGGAACACCGCCGGCTCGCGCACAATGGCGCGCCCCATCGCCACCCGCTGGCGCTGCCCGCCGGAGAGCGCCTTCGGACGGCGGTCCAGATACGGATCCAGCCCCAGCGTCTCGGACGCCTTGCGCACCCGCCGCTCGATCTCATCCTTCTTGAACTTGCGCAGCTTCAGGCCGAACGCCATGTTCTCGCGCACCGTCATATGCGGATACAGCGCATAGTTCTGGAACACCATCGCGATATCGCGATCCTTGGGCGGCACGTCATTCACCACCCGCTCGCCGATCCGCACTTCCCCCTTGGAGATTTCCTCCAGCCCGGCAATCATGCGCAGTGTAGTGGACTTGCCGCAGCCCGAGGGGCCGACCAGCACCAGGAATTCACCATGCGCGATCTCCAGGTTGAAATCCCGGACCGCCGTGACATCCCCTGCATAAATCTTGAAAACATTCTTTAGCGTCACCTTCGCCATGATCTAGCCCCCCTTGCTGCGATTTCCAACATTACCGGACTATACCAACGCGTGAACATTCTTGACAAGTATAATTGTTAATTATAGGCATATTGCATGCAAATCGGGAATCTCATGATTTACCGGATGGACCGGGAAGGTTCAGTCTATCGGCCCGCACGAGGGAGTTGCACCACGTTCATGGCGGTCATGCGCGGCGAACTGACGCTGACATCCGGGGCGGACATGGTACGGCTGCCCGCCTGTTCCATGCTGTTCATGCCATCAGCCCTGGTCGGGAGTGTGAGCCCCGGTGAGGGTGTGGCTGGAATCTGCTGGGATGTCTCCGGCAATGCCACGCCGGCCCCGGCGACATTCCGTCCGCAGCCGATGGATGAATTTTCCGCCATGCTGCTGCAGGATGCCGCGTTCGAACAGCAGCGCGACCCGGAGGTACTGGACGCGGCACTGCTTTACCTCTCGCGCCGGGCCCTTACCGGGTCGATGCCGGAAGCCCTGCCTGCGGAACCGGAAAGCGAGGCTCCCGCCGCACGGATCTGCCGTCACATGGCCGCGAACCTGGACAGCCCGCTAACGTTGCATGACCTTGCCGAGCAATTCGACTGCACGCCATCGGCACTGCTGCGCACCTTCCGGAAGGCGGGACTCCCCTCCCCGATGCGATACCTCGCGGAGCTCCGGATCCGCAGCGCAAAGGAAAGCCTGCGGCAGAGTGAGGCCAGCATATCCAACATCGCCGCCGGACTCGGCTACCGCGACCTGGCCGCCTTCAGTCATTTCTTCCGGACGCACACCGGGCTCTCTCCGCGCGCCTACCGCGAGAACTGCCGCTGGCTGCTGTAGATC
>CAZGBW010000440.1:0-2115 GCA_964523995.1 uncultured Victivallales bacterium
GAAGGCGCAGCCCATGATGATGGCAAAGGCGACTCGACGTGGGACATGATGTGCCGCCGGCCCGGCAAGATATGGAAGAACCACACAGGCGATGTCGCGTGCGACCACTACCATCGCTACAAGGAAGATGTCGCCATCATGAAGTCGCTGGGCCTGAAGGCCTACCGGCTGTCGATCAGCTGGCCACGCGTCATGCCTGACGGCGACAAGACGGTCAACCAGAAGGGGCTGGACTTCTATAGCAGGCTGGTCGACGAGCTGCTGGCTGCGGGAATCGAGCCCTGGGTGACGCTGTTTCACTGGGACTTTCCGCACGCGCTGTACCTGCGCGGCGGCTGGATGAACCGCTGCAGCTCCGAGTGGTTCGCAAAGTACACCGAAGTCATCGTCGATCGCCTCGGCGACCGCGTGCAGAACTGGATGACGCTGAACGAGCCGATCTGCATTATCGGCTGCGGCCACTTCAATGGCGCGCACGCGCCGGGTGACGTGCTGCCGATGCGCGAGGTGCTGCTGGTGGGCCATCACGTGTTGATGTCTCACGGCAGGGCGGTGCAGGTGATTCGTGCCCGCGCAAAGAAGAAGCCCAACGTTGGCTTCGCACCGAACAGCATCGTCGGAGTCCCCGCCACCAACGATGCCGCCGATATCGCCGCCGCCCGGCAGTTCATGTTCTCCGTAACCGAGGCCGTTCCCTGGCAGAACACGTGGTGGATGGACCCGGCGATCAAGGGTGAGTACCCGCAGGATGGCCTGAAGGTGTTCGGCGCCGACGCCCCCAAGCCGCAGAGCGGCGACATGGAGCTGATCAAGCAGCCGCTGGACTTCTTCGGCGTCAACATCTACCACGGCGACTGCATCAAGGCCAACAAGGACAAGGGATTCGAGAAAGTCGACTATCCAACCGGCTGGCCCATGACGGCGTTCTTCTGGCCGGTCGTGCCCAGCTCGCTTTACTGGGGCCCCAAGTTCCTGCAGGAAAGGTACAAGCTGCCCCTGGTGATCACCGAGAACGGCATGAGCAACGTGGACTGGGTCGCCGTCGACGGCAGGGTGCACGATGGCGCCAGAATCGATTTCATGAACCGCTACCTGTATGAGCTTTCAAGGGCGGCCAGGGAAGGAGTCGATATTCGAGGCTACTTCCACTGGTCGATCATGGACAACTTCGAGTGGGGCGAGGGCTACAAGCAGAGATTCGGCCTGGTGCACGTGGACTACAACACGCTCAAGCGTACGCCGAAGGATTCGGCCTTGTGGTACCGCGACACGATCGCCAGCAACGGCGCCAACCTGCAGCGCAATGATTGGCAATGGTAGAAGCCTGTTGAGCGGAGTGAGAACGGAACCGTCGCCTCTACTCCGGGGCCGGCAACGGGGCCGTCAGGGGACCGGGTTCTGCGAGAGGGTGACCGTGTACCCGGTGGAGATGCCGGCGGCGGCATCCGCCCGGGCGATGAGCGAGTTGATGTAAGCGACATGATCGGCCACCAAAACGCCGCTTCCATTCGATCCGGTGATGATCCGGTAAAGATAGGGTGTATCCTTCACCAGAATGAACTCAGGGGTGCCGGAATCACCGACCGTGACCGCATGATAAAACGGATCGCGCAGCGCCGTGCGGGGTGATTTCAGGATCAGGCTCTTGACGTAAAGCTTGCGGTTGTTTGGCGTGTTCTGAACCGGGGTCCCATCGGTCCGACTGCCCTGCGACACCGCCACGGTGGGAGGATCCAGCGGACCCAGCCACTCCCTGTCCTGGCTGGTCAGCCCGAGAATCGGCGCCTTATAAACCCAGGCCGGAACTTCGTCGGCCAGCAGGTAAACCGAAAGGTCCGTGACAAAGGTGCGTTTGGTATCAGAAGTCGAACCTGCATTCGGAAAGTCATTGATCCACTTGGAAATCGATGTCTCAAACACCGTCCCATCCGCCCTGACATAACGGAGAGGTTTCCCGGGCGGGGGGCCGTTGTGCCCGCAGCTGATGGCGTGACGCGGAGTAATCATCTGCAAACCGTAGGACTGCGACCAGTCTCCCGCGTACATGTGGAATCCCGTCAGTTTGGCCCGGATGTCCTGGCACCAGAAGGACCTGTTTGGAACGAATACGGCCGA
>CAZGBW010000441.1:0-2109 GCA_964523995.1 uncultured Victivallales bacterium
CGTGGCAATTGGAAAATATGCCCGGCAATGCATTGATGGGGGCACCGCCAAAAGGCATCGGGAGTTCACTGCATCACGTCCCCGAATGCCTATTTCCGCCCCGAGTTGACGTTGTCGCATCGGAACTTTGGCCAGGGGCTGTCGGCCAACCCAAGACTCTCGGAACGGATGGCATAAAGCCATCCATGGTTGTTCCCGACATAGATGGTACCATTCGTGGCGATCGCGGGAGAGGTCCAGTTGATACCATTTCCGGTGTCGTATTTCCAAGCGAGTGTCCCATCCGGTTTGAGAGCATACAGGAAACGCGATTCCGCACCGAAATAGATGAGGCCATCCGCACCGACGGCCGGAGAACAGTATATGTCGTCGCCCACGACATCCAAGGAATAGTCCCACTTGCGGGTTCCGTCCGGATTGATGGCGAGCAGTAAGGCTTTTGTGGTCGATCCGGATTTTGTCCCGATGTAGATGGTTCCATCGGATCCGATGGCAGGCGAGGAACGAAGCGTTCGTCCGCCCAGAACCTCGAAACGCCAGCGCAGGGTGCCTTCCGGATTCAGGGCGTATACCCAGTTGGTTTCGCCCGACCGTTCCGTGCCGAAATAGACGGTGCCATCGCCCCCGATGGCAGGAGATGAGAAAATGCCGTCAACGGGCATGACATATTGCCACCGGAATGTCCCGTCGGCATTCAGGGCAAGCAACATGCATCCCAATGGAGGCGTGTCGCCGAACAACCCGTTGACGCCGACATAAATCGTGCCGTTGCTTGAAACAGCAGGACTGCAGCGAAACACGATACTTCCCACGTCGTTGGTGACAAACCGCCACTTCAACGTGCCGTCGGGATGTATCGCATAAAGGGCATCGGCACCGATGTACAGGGTACCGTCGTTGGCGATAGCCGGAGCGGTCTGGCCAACCTCCGAGAACTTGTTGAGGGTGTATTTCCAGTCCAGCGTTCCATCCGGGTTGATTGCATACAGGCTGCTGACGCTATCCTGGATATAAATGGAACCATTGGTGCCAACGCACGGACTGTACATGGCCGGGAAATCCGCCGACACGTACTGCCACTTCGGTGTGCCATCCGGGTTTACCGCGTAAAGCCCTCGCGTCGGGGCACCGGCGAAGGGAGCCCCGCTTCCAACATAGATGGTTCCGTCGGCTCCGATGGCGGGAGATGAGTAATAAACCGGACCGCCATTCAAGGCCAGGTGCCATTTCTGTCGATCAGGTGGCGCGGATCCGAACAAAGACCATTGTGCCGTCCGCATATTGACACACCATTGCCGGTCGCTTTCGTTGCGGTAAAGCCAGGCCCCGGATTCACTGTCGTAGGCATAGCTTCCCGTCCACCACGCCCATCCGGATGCCAGCGTGGACATCGGGAGTTTTTTCCAACCCGTACCGGGCGGATGCGCATATACCCACTGGGTATCGCCGGTGTTAAACCAATACCAATCACTCGACGCATGATCGCAAACAAATGGCCAGGCCCAATACGTCCACCCGGAAGGAACCCACGCGTACACACTCTCCACGGTCATCAGCAACCCAGCCACCAAACCCAGGTAAGATTTTCTCATGGTCACCTCCCCCCTCATGTTCATGCTGATCCCAGGCTCGGAGATACTCGGCATCTTCAAGCAGGGAGCATCTATTCGGTTTGGTTAACTCGACTCACCGTAAACCTTTGCTAGCCGTTTGCGCCTGGCTGTGTTCAAACCTGATCCTCAGGATCTTGATGATCGCGGCAAGGAAGCAGGCGAAGCCTGAGACTGCCGCCCCGATGAAGACACCCCAGATCATGCCGACCGCGAAGGCGTACCGGACGATACCAGCCGCCGCCCTGTGGCTGAACATGCTGGATACGAACTCCGGTGAAATCGTGGCAACCAAGGCGCCAAACGCCCCCCCGACGAAGGCTGACAACAGTGCACCGACAAGGATGATGAGGAAGAACCCTACGGCGGTCTTGACTGCGTTTTCTGCGTTCATCTATTCATTTCCTTTCCCTGCAACCGTGTGCTTGTCTTCGGAATGGTGTTGTTCTTTGCAGTCATGGTTCCTCGGGTTGGATGGGTTGAATAGCAAGCCGGGCAA
>CAZGBW010000442.1:0-2105 GCA_964523995.1 uncultured Victivallales bacterium
TTGCCGATCCTGCGCAAGGATTTCATGGTGGATCCCTATCAGGTGACCGAGGCGGCGGCCTGGGGAGCGGATGTGATCCTGCTGATTGCGGCGGCATTGCCGGACGGGTTGATGCGGACGCTTCACGAGCGGGCGCTGGCGCTCGGGATGGAAGTGCTGGCGGAGGTTCACACGGTTGAGGAGCTTATCCGGGTGCTGCCACTGGAAGAGGCCATCATCGGCGTCAACAGTCGGGATCTCAAGACACTGCGCACGGACTTGGCGACGGCCCATTCGCTGGCGGCGCATATTCCGCGGGCGCGTTTCTCGATCGCGGAAAGCGGCATATCGAAACGCGCTGAAATCGAAGCGCTGGAAGCGGCAGGCTTCGATGGATTCCTGATCGGCGAATCGCTGGTGCGCCAGGGGGATCCAGGAGCGGGGCTTGCCGCTTTGCGAAGGACCGTGGCTGGTTGATTCACCGGCACCCGGTTCAAGCGGTTCAGCGGGGTCCATCACGCCACCCGCTTCGTCGGTCAACCATGAATAGGAAAAACGCGAAGCCACCCACAGATTCTGCGGAAGACCCAAAAAAAGAAGACGGGCATTTCTGCCCGTCTTCTTAGCATTTCGAAACGACAGTTACCAACGGCTGCCGCCGCGCTCGCCACGGTCACGGCCACCGCCGCCACCGCCGCCGCCACCACCGAAGCCGCCGCCGCCACCACCGCCACGTTCCGTGCGAGGCTTCGGCTGAGACTCATTGACTCGAAGATTGCGGCCCTGGAAATCCTGCTCGTTCAAGGCGCTGATGGCCTTGTTCGCCTCGGATGCATCCGGCATCTCCACAAACCCGAATCCCTTGGACTGGCCCGAGAACTTGTCGGTAATGACGCGTGACGATGTCACTTTGCCATACTGTTCGAAGAGTTCACGAAGCGCCTGATCGTCTGTCTGATAAGACAGGTTTCCAACATAGATATCCATAACGATATCCCTCTCTACTGCGTGTCATAACAACATCTCCGAAGTCCTGCACTATGACACGATATGCGGCGGCTCGGTTCCGGTCACCTCTTTGACCATGTTTGCAATCTACACTATCGCGATATGGGAAAGCGAGAACTTTTTTTAAAAATGTGTCAACTGCTCACGACAGGGAGGGTTCAGGGTTCGGGGTTCAGGGAGAAAAAGGATAATCAAACGTCCAAGATGCCAGTACCCCTTCTCTTGCCCGCTTTCCTCTTCGAATTTCCTGAACCCTGATCCTCTGAACCCTGTGACGTGAGTCGTTACAAAATGTGCAGAACCGATCCCTGCCCGATGGTTATCATCCGCAAGCACTTCCCGCAGGCTATCGGCTGGAACGGTTGACCGACTGGCCGACTTTGACCAGACGGGACTCGCCCTTGTATTCGAGCATTACGCTCTGCGACCGGATGGCGAGAATACGAACCCCCTGGATGGTTTCGTTCACACCGACCACTTTCCCGTCGATGAAGGCCGCCCCCTTCTGCTCATTGCCAAGAACGCCTGAAATCGAAAGATTCGGCCACACCATCGGTTCTATGTCCGTTGCTGCCGCCGGCGTCATGGGAGTCGCAGGGGCGGCACGGGGTTCAGGAGCGGGATCCACCCTCGGAGCCGGGACCGCAGCATCGCTCTTGGCAATCCCCTGCACAGGGGCCGCCGCATTCTTTGACGAAGCGGAATCGGTCATGACTTCATCCGCATGGTGGGCGACGGTACTGGCATCCGACACGGCGGTTTTTACCGTTGAGGCCAGTGAGCTCTTCGGTGCCGGAGCGGGGGGAGGCGCATCAGCGGTTATCCTGGCCGCGGACACTGGAACCGCATCCGCGATTTTCGTTACGTCGCGCTCAACCTCTGAAACGGCGGGTGCGGAAACAGGGGTGGATTCAGCGCGGCGATTCATCCCGGGAAGACGGATGCCAGCGAGCTCAAGTCCGTACATGAGTGCCCACACGACGGCGCCGGTCAGCACCAATAGCACCAGAAGGACCGCCGCTAGCGAGGGTAGAACGCGATGCCGTTGGCCAGAGGGGGTGAGGGTAACCGAATCCGTATCGGGAGTGATGCGCCGTCCTTCCGCCTTCTCCTGGGAA
>CAZGBW010000443.1:0-2103 GCA_964523995.1 uncultured Victivallales bacterium
AACTACCATTTGATCAGCGAGCTGATGGACGATACCGGGAAGATCCGCATCCGTGAAGGCAAACTTGAGGCTGGCCGACCGCAGATCATCACTCCCGATGCCTATGCGCAGACAGCCATGGAGGGGTTCGGCGAGGAGGCGCGCCAGTATGTGGAATGGCTCCGGGAGCACGAGCAGGATATCCGGGTCCTCCAGTACGGTTACCGGCTGAAGCAGGAATCCTACCGGGAGAATATCGTCACCGACACTCTGGATCCCGTTGTGGAGCGGGTCAAGAAAGCCGTCGCCGCCATGGATGACCCGATGAGTGCCGTGGTCGTCGGTGTGGATGAACCGTGGGATGTCTGCCTGGTCCGGCTGTTCTGGGAGGTGATCCAGGCGTCCGCCCTCTTCAACATCCGGGAAATGCAGGGTCGCAAGTTGTTTGAGCGTGATGGGGGCGTCCCGCGCGGCGTGCGTAACGATATTGATGCGGCCTTCAAGGCGGCGAATCAGGATCCGTCGCAGATCAAGGCCCTTGGCGCGAAGCTTAATGCAATCGGCCTGTTCGAGGAGTACCAGGACCGGTTTTTCGCCCTGGTGAAATCCAAAAGCAAGGCTTGAATACCGTCTGTCTGGATGGGACAACCGACTTATGGCAACAAGGATTATCGCGGTGGCAAATCAGAAGGGCGGGGTGGGCAAGACCACGACGGTCATCAACCTGGCCGCCTGTCTTGGCGAACTCGGGAAGCGCGTCCTGGTGATTGATCTCGACCCGCAGGCCAATACCACCAGCGGGCTCGGATTGCCCCGGCAGACCGGCACGAGCCTTTACCGCGTGCTGTTGCGGGAACGGTCGGTTCACGGCCTCGTGCAGGAGACGGTTGCCGCAAATGTCCATATCATTCCCTCCGAGCTGGATCTGGCCGGTGCCGAGATTGACGTGGCCCGCATGGACGGGTACCTGCATGGCCTGAATATGGCCATCGCCCCGGTCGTGCGCACTGGCGGCTATGATTTCATCCTCATTGACTGTCCACCGTCGCTCGGGGTGTTGACGATGAATGCGCTGACCGCGGCGCACAGCCTGCTGCTGCCGATCCAGTGCGAGTACTATGCGCTCGAGGGGCTCAGTGTGATCAACCACATCATCAACCAGCTGCGGGAAGGCAAGGCCAATGCCGCCATTGACATCCAGGGGATCGTGATGACGATGTACGATGCGCGCACGCGGCTTTCGCCGGACGTCGTGGCCGAGGTCAGGAAGCATTTCGGCGACAAGGTCTACAAGACGGTTATCCCGAGAAACATACGGCTCAGCGAGGCCCCCAGTTTCGGGCGTCCCGTGATCCAGTACGATTCCCACTGTGCCGGTGCCGCCGCCTACCGCGAGCTTGCCAGGGAAGTCATCGCCCGCGAGCTCCACGAGCACCCGCAACCGTAGCGCTGCCGCGGGCAGGAGCCCTACCGGGGCGAGGAAAATCGGTATTTGACGATGCACCACATGGCGTGGACGCCGTCTTTCCAGGTGATCTTCTTGCCTTCCGCGTAGCTGCGCCCGTAGTACGAGATCGGCACCTCATAGATCCGCCAGCGCTTGCCGCGGGCGATCTTGGCCGTGACCTCGACTTCAAACCCGAAACGGTCTTCCAGCAGCGTGATACTCTGCAGCACCTCGCGGCGGAAGACCTTGTAGCAGACCTCCATATCCGTCAGGTTCAGATCGGTCATCATGTTGGAGAAGAGCGTCAGGAACCGGTTGCCGAGCGAGTGCCAGAAGTACACCACCCGATGCGGTCCGCCGCCGATGAAACGCGATCCGTAGACCACATCGGCATGACCGTCGAGCAGCGGCCCGAGCAGCCGGGGGTAGTCCTTCGGGTCGTATTCCAGATCGGCATCCTGGATCAGGACAATATCGCCGGTCGCCGCCGCAAACCCGCTGCGCAGGGCGGCACCCTTGCCGCGGTTGAACTCGTGGAAGATCACCTGCCATTCCGGGTGTTCCGCCTTCATCTGCTGCAGCTTGTCACGCGATCCGTCACGGGAACAGTCATCCACCAGCACCAGCTCGCGCTCCATCCCGACGTCCACCGCCAGCACCTGCCGGAGGATTTCCTC
>CAZGBW010000444.1:0-2079 GCA_964523995.1 uncultured Victivallales bacterium
TGGTCTGCCGCGCCAGCAGAATGTCCCTGATGGCGACGGCGTCCGTTCCCGGGCCGGTTGCTCCAAGCTGTTCCATGACGGCTGCCAGGAAATAGGACTGGTGGTAGTCGCCGGGTGGCTGTTGCGCGAGTCGTTTGACAACGGATTTGACGGACGCCTCTAACCGGGGGTCGTTCATGAGGTCGGCATCCCGTGCCGCCAGCATGCAGTGCGCTCCCATCATGGTCAGTGTGGCGGGGTTATCCGCCTGCGGCTGGGGGCCTTCATATCCAAAGTAGCCCTGCGGCCCGACCGTGCCCGCCATCCAGTTGAGCGCCTTGCGCAATACCGGAACCGGCACGTCCCGGCCCTGCGCACGCGCCTGCAGCAGGGCCTTGACCTGCCAGGCGGTGATCGAGGTATTGGGCGCAGACGCCAGGTCTTCACGATATCCCCACCCGCCAGCGGGGGACTGGCGGCTGCAGATGGTGGCGAGCGCCTTGTCGATTGGCGCGCCCAGCCGCGTGTCGCCGGTCACGCGCTGGATTTCCAACAGCGCGAGGGTGGCGATCCCGTGGTTATACATGGCCGCGTTGGCATCGCGGCTGATCAGGCCGCCCGGTGCCTGTAGCGCCAGCAGATATTCCCCGGCCCGGGTCAGGGCGGCGAGCGTATCGGTGTTGCCGGGGGCGTCGGCGGTGATGATGGCCATCACGGCCAAACCGTTCAGTGCCTCGGCGTATTCGGGGTGCCCCCCCAGCGTGGCGGCATCCCAGCCGCCGGAGGGCCGCTGCTGCGCAAGCAGCCACTGCCGGCCCGCACAAACCGCCTGGGATGCCGCATCCGCCGGGGCGTCGATGGCTGTCGGGGTGTTTGTCCGATGCAGCAGATAGGCGGTCCCCATCAGGATGGCCAGCGCCGCCGCGATACGTAGCGGCGTGCGCCAGGCAACGGCTCGGCGCAGCCTCGCCCCCCATCCGGCATCACTCTCCGCGTGACATCCCAATTGGGGGGCGAACCTGTGGTGAGCCGTGCGTGGCAAAGGTTCCGCCGGCAGTTTTGCCATGATGTCGGCCGTCAGATCGCGGACAGGGAGGTCGGCGTCCATACGCAGCAGGTCACGTGTCCCGAGCGCTTCTTCCGCGAGGCGTTGGCAGGTTTCGCACTGCGCGATATGGTCAGCGGCGGCACGTGCGGCGATCCCCACTTCCCCCTCCATGACAAAGGCGACAACCGCCTCCGGGGCAGGGCATGTGCCAGGCTCGATCCGCTTTCGTGATTTCATTTCAACGCCTCTTTCAACTTCCGCATGGCATGGAAGACACGTGTCTTCACGGTTCCCAGCGGTACGTTCATCATCCGTGCGATTTCATCATACTTGAATCCCTGGTAGACGCTCATGACCACGCATGTCCGCATCTCCTCGCTCAGGCCCCCCAGTGCCGTCCTCACGCGGTGGTGCATCTCGCGTTCCGATCCCGTCCCCGCGTCCAGGCGCACATCCATTTCGCCGGCGAATTGATCATGCGCCGTCTCGCGCCGCGCCGCGCCGCGGCGATGGTCAATCCACGTGCGCCTGGCCAGTGTGTAAAGAAACGTGGTGAACTTGGCGCTCGGGCGATAGCGATCCCTGTATCTATAGAGCCGTATGAAGGTTTCCTGGGTCAGATCCTCCGCACTGCTGTAATCGCCCATGCGGCGGAAAAAGTTCATTAAGGGTTGCTGATGCCGTTGCACGAGGGCCGCGAACGCCTCGCGCGAGCGACCTGACATCCGCATCAGATCCTCGTCGGTTCCTGACGCCAGGATGATGTTTTCAGGATCGGATGGCTGTGGCATAAAAAAACCGGGGGTGGAATGAACTTTTCAGGTTTCCGGGGCGATTACAGGACTAAACGGTTCTGACGCCAATGTTATTAGAAGATCGTCGGGAAACGAGATTACACAAAATCAACAACAAGGAGCAACTCATGAATCGTCCCCTCTTGTGCTGTCTGTCTGCCGTTTCCGTGCTCTGCCTGCCGCTGCCCGGTCGTGCGGCGGAGGAGGCGACCCATACCGCCGTTTCCGCGGCCGAGCCGATGGTCGTGACCGCGACAC
>CAZGBW010000445.1:0-2076 GCA_964523995.1 uncultured Victivallales bacterium
TGAATCAGTTGGCGGCCTTCTGGTTCGACGAGACCCGCCATCTGGTGCCGAATCATATTGTCTCGGTCCCCGACCCGAATATTGTCGTGGCCAAGGAATGCCAGCAGCTTTCCCTGGAGTTTGTCGTGCGTGGCTACATCACGGGAGTCACGAAGACATCGGCGTGGACGAATTATGCTAACGGGGTGCGCCTGTTCTGTGGCAACCCATTGCCGGAAGGCCTCCGGAAGGATCAGAAACTCGAGCGGCCGATCCTGACGCCGACGACCAAGCACGAGGAACATGACCGGAATGTGTCCCGAGAGGAGGCCATCCAGGAGGGACTCATTGATGCACGCACCTTTGATGCCGCTGCGGACATCTGTTTCCGGCTTTACGAGTTTGGAACCCGGCTGGCGGCATCGCGCGGGTTGATCCTGGTGGATACGAAGTACGAGCTGGGGCTGCTTGACGGGCGTCTTGTGGTCTCGGACGAGGTGAATACCCCGGACTCCTCCCGCTACTGGTATGCAGACACCTATGCCGAGCGTTTTGCCGCCGGCGAGCAGCAGCGGCAGATTGACAAGGAGTATGTGCGTCAATGGCTGGCCAAGGCGGGGTTTTCCGGTACTGGCACCCCGCCGGTCTTGCCGGATGACGTACGGGTGGAGGCGGCGAAACGGTACATCCAGGCGTATGAGCTGATCACCGGAAAACCGTTCGTGGTCACGGCGCAGCCGGTGAGGGCGCGGGTGGCGTCCGCCTTGGGAGCTCTTTGCGGCTAGAACACAGCCTGCCCGCTTAGCGGAAGGCCTGTCATTCATGAGAGTCTGGCCGTTCCACACCTCCGTCTGGAAAGGGAGTCCGGCCGTTAAGGTGCAGATCCGGATCGTTTACCGCGACGGGTCCTCCGACGAGTGGATCACCGATTCCTCCTGGAGCGCAAGTGAGCGGGGGCCGATGGTTTATAATTCAGGCTCTTCCGCAGAATCTGTGGGCGGTGAGTATGATGATGCTCGCAGGGAACTCGGGGATTGGACGGGACGGGAAACCGACCAGGGGCAAGCCGGTTTGCAAGACCGGGTCCGGACGCAAACGCTATATCTGCCAGTGGTCCCGTTAGACAGGCGGTCAGCCCAGAACCTTCTCGATCCGGGACATCGCTTCCTTGACGTTCTCCAGGCTGTTGAACGCGCTGATGCGGATATGGCCCTGGCCACAGGAACCAAACCCGCTGCCGGGCGTTGTGACAACCCCTGCCTCATTCAGCAGCCGATCGAAGAACGTCCAGGAATCACCACCGGTGCTGATCCAGATGTAGGGGGCGTTCTCGCCTCCGGAAAGCGGGTAGCCGAGGCTGTTCATCCGGCTCCGGATATAGGCGGCGTTGCGAAGGTAGGACTCGGTCAGTTCGCGGGTCTGTGCAGATCCCTCGGGCGAGAATACGGCTTCGGCCGCGCGCTGGACGGGGTAGGAGACTCCGTTGAACTTGGTGCAATGCCGCCGGTTCCATAGGCTATGCAGGGAAACGGCGCTGCCGTCGCTGTCATAAGCCATGCAGGATTTCGGGATGACGGTATAGGCGCAGCGGGTGCCGGTGAAGCCGGCGGTCTTGGAGAAACTGCGGAATTCAATGGCGACCTCACGAGCCCCTTCGATTTCGTAGATACTGTGTGGCAGTGCCGGATCCCGGATAAACGCCTCGTAGGCGGCATCAAACAGAATCAGGGCCTTGTGCTTGCGTGCATAGGCGACCCAGTCGGCAAGCTGCGCCCGTGTGGCGGTGGCGCCGGTCGGGTTGTTCGGGAAACACAGGTAGATCAGGTCCACGCCGGTGGAGGGGATTTGCGGGACATACTGATTGGCGGCCGTGCAGTCGAGATAGACAAGGCCATGGTAGCGTCCGTTGCTGAACGTGCCGGTACGCCCGGCCATCACGTTGGTGTCCACGTAAACGGGGTAAACCGGGTCCGGGATCGCGATGGTGATGTCGTGCGAGAAAAGCTCCTGGATATTGGCGGTGTCGCACTTGGACCCGTCACTGACGAAAATCTCGTCCGGCTGGATATCGGAATTCCGGCTTTGGAAGTCATTGAC
>CAZGBW010000446.1:0-2069 GCA_964523995.1 uncultured Victivallales bacterium
CCCTTCTCATCCACCACGCTGAACGACCGGAAGGTCCCGTTTGCCACGAATTCCCTGGCACCGATCGAACGCACAACACCGTAAACAACCCAGCCCGGCAGATGGTACTGACTGGCCAGCGGCTGCAGGTGCGGAGGCAGGCTCAGATTCAGGCTTGCCGGCACATCGGGCTGCGCGTCCGCAGGCGGTTCCGTGAACCAGCGGGGTAGATCCACCTCCGTGGGGCGGATGCAAAGCCCGATGGACGTGCTTTTTCCACAGCCGCCCGCCGTCGCCAGCGCGAGCGCCAGGACCAGTGCCCGCTGCAGGATTCCTCCCGGTTGTGTCCTCATGATCAACGGACCTCCCCTGTCTGCAACGTTGCCATCTCCTTCCGGAACCGCTCCGCGTGCACCACCGGGTGACCGGCGGCCATGCGGTACTTGCGAATGTTATCGCGCAAGGTGGCGATACGGTCCTCGATAGAGGGGTGATGCCGGAAGATATCCTGTCCGACGCCGGAATCCCTGACCCGCTCCAGGTACGTGATCATGGCCGCCGGATCGTAACCCGCCGCTGCCGCATAGGCCGCGCCGAACAAATCCGCCTCCAGTTCATCCTCCCGGGCGCGCTTGCCGATGATCTTCAGGTAGGAGGTGTTCGCCAGCCTCGTCAGATCGGCCTCGATACCGGGGCGGCTCGTGTCGCCAGTCAGCGCGTTAAGCTCGGCAAAGGGGTCGTCCTCCCCGCCGCCGGCGGCCGCGTCCAGTTCGGCGAAGGCGGAGTCGCGCTTGCGGTGGGTTTCCCGCTTCTGGAACTCGCGCAATCCGTGATAGAGCGTGATGTGCGCGATCTCGTGCCCGATCTGGCAGGCCAGTTCGGCCTCGTTCCGGATCATGCGGAGCAGTCCGCGTGTAATGACTACGTTTCCGCCGGGAAGCCCGAAGCCATTGATGGAGTCATCCGCAATCACCGCGACGCGGAAGGGCAGATCGTAGCGCGGGGTTTTCCCGCCGACCACCGCCGCCACGGCATTCGCGTACGCGATCACGTCATGTTCCCCGATAAAGCCGGGTGCCACCAGTGTGGCCGTCAGCGCGCGCCCCAGCAGGAGTTCGGCATCCTGGCGGATAATCACGTTATTGGCGAACACCGGCGCGGGCAGGGCCCGCAGGATCCGTTCATCCTGTGCAGGCAGGCTCTGGATAATCTGCGACACCAGGGCAGGAGGCAGCTGCAGCTGCTCGAGCGCATCCACGCGGGCGAAGTCCACCTTGTGAGACTCGGCATAGTTCGCCTCGAACGCACCCTTGGTCGCCGCCGCGATATCCACGGAGGAGATCACCACGGCTTTTTCCGAGTCGAGCATGCCGGTATAGTCCACACCCGCGCTGACGCCATCGAACAGCAGTTGAGCCGCCCAGCCGGTCTTACCGCCCGCCGTGCCGCGGATCCAGGTGCCGCGTGTCTCCTCCGGCATAAGCGTCATGCCCGGCTCGAGCTGCATCACGACAGGGAAAAAACTGCCCGGACCCTCGCGCATCGCCCCGGCCCGGCGCACCGTCCGGGTGGTCGCCCCGTCCGCCGCCATCCCGCACGATGCGATGACCAGCACCGTCGCTACACACCGCCAGCTCCATAACCGAACGTACTTCATGGCAACCCCTCCTGTTGAGACACCCGTAGCCTGCAGCACTTCCTGAATCACCGCCTGCAACCATACGCCTCCCGCCGCCAGGACTCAATCCCAAAAAAGGCATGCGCCTATAAAAATCGCCCCTTGTCTCGCGGGGGAAGGGGGGCGGGCCGGGGGCTCGGAATTCCTTGTTCAGCAGTTTGTAGTATTCGGCCACCTGGGACGGGTTCTTCGCCCTGTTCATGCTGCATGGTCCGGTGCATTCGCGCTCTCCCATGGCTTGTATGCGCAAGGAATCGCTTTTGTATTATGTGCTTTGCGACGGGGCGGGAACGTGATATGGGGTTGTTGGCAATGGGGGGCGGCATGACAGAGGAATCGGTTCACAGTCTGAAACACCGGGTGGAGTATGCCCTTTTCTGCTTCTGGGGGCATGTTTTCACGATACTGCCCT
>CAZGBW010000447.1:0-2069 GCA_964523995.1 uncultured Victivallales bacterium
CTTCGCGCGTGCTCCCCCCCTCCACCCACTCGAACCCGATCCGGTGAATCCGGTTCACCGGCTTTTCCGGACGCGCGAACCGCTCGCGCAGGATCTCCACCGCCTTGCGGCCCATCCCGTAGAAATCGAACTTGCAGTACGCCAGGTTGGTGGAAGCCTGCGGATCGCCAGCCCCGGCCACGGCGCAGACCGACACATCCTGCGGCACCCGCAACCCCAGCTCCGCCAACCGGCGGATGGCGTCGGGAGCGCTCAGATCGCTGTCCAGCACCAGGGCCGTAGGCCGGCCGGCGCCAGTTCTGAAAACCTGTTCCAGCGAGGCTTCCGACGGCGGGGCTTGTTGGTTTGCGATCGTTCCAGATGGGTCTTCTGAAAACTTTGTCACAAGCTTTGTCGCGAGCTTTGTCGAATTTCCTCCTGCCGTTTGCAGCAGCCGCGGCTCCGGCAGCCCGCACGCGGCGGCGGCGGCCAGAATGCCCTCGCGCCGCTCGCGGGCGTCGGATGAGCGGTGGGTGAGCGGTTCCTTATCGGACTTCCTCAGCCGGGCGGTCCAGACTTCCCGGTCGCCCTGATAGGCGATCCGGCGGTGGCCGAGGCGAGCCAGATGTTCCACGCAATGCCGTGTCGCCGCGCGGTTGTCGCACGCCACGAAATCCATGGGCAACGCTTCCGAGCAGTAGTCCAGAACCACCGCAGGATAGCCCCAGTTCGCCACCATCTTCAGATATTCATCGTTCTCCATGCCGGGCAGGATCACCGCATCCACGCCCAACCGGTCCACGTAGTCGCCGAAGATGAGGCCGTCGACAACCAGGGAGCGGATCTGGCTGGCGATGGCGGCGGACTCCAGCGCCGCAAGGAATCCCCGCGACATCTCGCTCGTGAAGGTGTGCGAGAGAACGTAGTGCAGGGACGTCGGGAACAGGATGAGGACATTGCCGAGCGCCCGCGGCCTGCGGAACATTCCTTTCGCCACAAAGAGCCCCTTGCTCGGGACACGCTCCACCGCGCGGTCCTCCACCAGCGCGTCCATCCCTCGCTTCACAGTCATGTAGGCCACATCGAACTCGCGGGCCAACTGACGGTAGCTGGGCAGACGATCTCCCGGTCGCAGTCCCTGGCGCAGGATCCGTTCGCGCAGTCGATTGCCAACCTGGTCCACCACGGAGTTACACCATTGTTTATCAGCCATACACTGGATCCTCCATCCATTCGATATAAATTTTAGATCGGCTTGACTTGTAATGCAACTGCTTTTTTCACTACTTCGTAAGGCCGGGCGCATGCAAGATCTGCGGGGTGGCCGATCCCCTCCTATCGATCTTCTTGTACCGATCTGCGACACCTGATGTCAGGTTTCAGTTTCGGTTACTTGATCTTATGCCCGGTCAACTCGTTGCGCACGCTCCGCGTGTCAACTTCCTGAACCGGTTCCACGATCTTGCCGTACAGGCTCGGGCGCCGCGCCTTGAGGTGCCCGCCGGCCACCGTGCGAACACGCGCGTCACGGCAGAGCGATGCCATCACCATGTCGTCGCCGGCCCGCTTTGTCTCCGCCAGGATGATTCCTTCCGGATCCAGGATCATGCTGCACCCGACGCGCACTTCCGGGCCGTCAATCCCGACGCCGTTGGCGAACACGTAGAACAGGTTGTTGTCGTACGGCCGCGAAGGCAGCCACTTGGCGATCCACTGGTAGCCCTTGGGGCCTTCGATGGCCTGCTGCAGCGCGGCGGGATCGCGGTCGCGGTTCCGCCATACCTCCAGCGGAATGCGGCCCATTCCGCGCGACGACATATCGAACGCACCGGTCTGATGCGGGGCGAAAATCACTTCCGCACCTTTCAGACACAGCACGCGCGGGTTCTCGGGTAGGTTGTTGTCGTAGCAGATCAGCACCCCCATCTTCCACCCGAAGAGTTCGAACACCTCTAGCCGGCTTCCCTGGCTGATGGCGGAGTTCTCGAACGCATGGATCTTGCGGTGCTTGAAAATCACGCCGCGGTCGGGAGTGACCACAACGTAGGTATTAAACAAACCGTCGGACGCCTTCTCCAGCAGGCCGAACG
>CAZGBW010000448.1:0-2050 GCA_964523995.1 uncultured Victivallales bacterium
TACCTGTATGGTTCCGTGACCCAGCGGGTGCTTCAGAACACGCCCTGTTCGGTTCTGGTCATCAGGTCGGCCGCGCCACGCAACAAGTAACCGATCCGGAGAAAGGGAAACGATGGCCTATCGTGTGCGGGATTTGGGGGGTATTTTTGAGGTGAGCGTTTGGGGGGACACCTGCACGCGCGAGCTTCTGGAGGCGGTCTTCGAATTGCATCGCTGTGACCCGGGCAAGAAGTGCCCGGACCTTTGGACGATTGCCGGGGAGTGCATGGTTCCGTTCGTGGAGTTTCACCGGCTTGCGGAAGGGATTCGGGAGCTGTGTCCGCCGGGTATGGCTGGCCGCCCCAGCGCCATTGTCGCCGAGGATGGCTTTCAGCAGGCGCAGATCGAGATGTTCCAGTGCGAGGCATCCATCCTGCCATACGAAGTACGTGTGTTCCAGTCCCGGGATGCGGCCCTGGAGTGGCTCGGGCGTCCGGCGGACCCCCCTTTTTCCGTGGCGCCGTGACCTGTCGGTTGCGTTCAGCCGGGGTCCGGTGTATAAGGCTCGCTCAAATCATGGGGGAGTAGATCATGGCCGATACAGCACCGTTTTCCGAGATTCGGGAATTGCCCTCGCTAGGGGGGCGCCTCGTCACTCTGCGCGGGTGGATTCAGGGGAAACGGTCGGGCGGCAAGGTCGTGTTTCTGGTGGTCCGCGACGGCACCGGGACCTGTCAGTGCGTGGTGGAGGCAGCCCAGGCCGACGCGTTTGCGGCCGCGCAGGGCCTCACCCAGGAGTCGTCGCTGGCGATCAGCGGCGTCGTGCGGCTCGAGCCCCGTGCGCCGGGCGGCGCGGAACTGGCGGTGAGCGAGGTGCATACCCTCCAGCTGGCCGCCGAATACCCGATCGCCCGCAAGGCCCACGGGATCGATTTCCTGATGCAGCACCGCCACCTCTGGCTGCGGTCGGCGCGGCCGTCGGCCATTCTGCGCGTGCGGCACACGATCATCCGCGCCATCCGCGACTTTTTCGACAGCCATGGGTTTACGCTCGTGGATATGCCGATCCTGCAGGCCGGCGCGGGCGAGGACCGGCAATCGCTCTTTCCGGTGGACTACTTTGGCGAAAAGGCATTCCTTTCGCAGACGGGCCAGCTGCATCTGGAGAGTGCCTGCATGGCGCTGGGCAAGGTCTACTGTTTCGGGCCGACATTCCGCGCCGAGAAATCCAAGACGCGCCGCCACCTGACCGAATTCTGGATGGTCGAACCTGAAATCGCGTTCGCCGACCTGGATGAGGTGATGGCGGTGGCCGAGGACATGGTCTGCGCGGTCGCCGGGGCGGTGCTGGCCGGCCACCGGCCCGACCTGGCGGCGCTGGGCCGTGACCCGGCGGCGCTTGAACGCGTGTGCAAGCCGTTCTACCGGATCACCTACACGGACGCGGTGGACCTGCTGCACAGCGAGGCGGTCCGGGTGCGGCTGGAGGCGGAGCTGGCGGCGGACCGCGAGCGCCTGGCGGCCATGATTGCTGAGCTCGCGCGCACGGAGGAGGAACTCAAGGCCGCGCGCAAGGGCTGGCAGCAGGAGCAGAAAGAAGCCCGGATCCGGGAACTGCGCGAGGAGATCCACGACCTGGAGCAGGAGGTGCTGGCCCGGCCGGAGCATCTGCGGCTGGCGCAGGCGTTCGAGTGGGGCAAGGACCTGGGGGGCAGTGATGAGACCATCCTGGCGCGGCACTTCGACCGGCCGGTGTTTGTCACGGACTATCCGCGCGAGGCCAAGGCCTTCTACATGAAGGTCTCGCCCGCCGATCCCCGGGTCGTGCGCAACTTCGATCTGCTGGCGCCCGAGGGGTACGGGGAGATCATCGGCGGCAGCCAGCGCGAGGAAGACCCCGACGTCATGGTCGGGAGCCTGCGCCTCAAGGGGCTGCGCCCGGAAGACTACGAATGGTATCTCGATCTCCGGCGTTACGGCAGTGTGCCCCACGGCGGGTTCGGGCTGGGCATTGAGCGCACGGTGGCCTGGTTGTGCGGGCTCAAGCATGTCCGCGAGACCATTCCGTTCC
>CAZGBW010000449.1:0-2020 GCA_964523995.1 uncultured Victivallales bacterium
TATTACCTGCTGATTCTCGATTTCGAGACGGTCCGCGCGAGACGCTTCGGCATTGACCATTACGCGGCCGTCTCGCTGAACCCGAAAGAGGCCGAGAACCGCCACCTGGCCGACGAGGTCATCGACGGGATGGCGGACTACCTGGATCATGACCGGTGCGTGGCCATCGGGGAGATCGGCTTCAACAATATCACGCCGAACGAGGAACACGCGTTTCAACGGCAGCTTGAGATCGCGAAAACGCGTGATATGGTGGTCATCATCCACCTGCCGCATATCAATAAGCTGGAAGGGACCAACCGCACCGCGGCCATCGTGCGCGAACTGGGAATGAACCCCGACCGGGTGATCATTGATCACAACACCGAGGAGACCATCGCGATCAGCCGCAAGACGGGCTGCTACTGCGGCATGACGGTTTACCCGATCTCCAAGCTGACCCCCGGGCGGGTATCCGATATCATCCGGGAACACGGCAGCGAGCGCATGATCGTGAACGGCTCGGCGGACTGGGGTATTTCCGACCCGCTCAGCCTGGTCAAGGTGGCGGCCTTCCTGAAGGCCGACGGCCATGCCGACGCCTCCATCGAGAATCTGGTTTTCAAGAATGCCATGGCGTTTTACGGGGGCTCGCCGAAATGGAAGCCGGTGCTTGATCTCGTCCCCGTCGCCCCGGACACCTTTCAGCGATAATGCACACCAGGCGTCATAAGCCCCGCAACGGCTGGCTGCAACTGCTGCGCCCGCCGAATCTGCTGACGGTACCGGGTGACCCCGTGGCGGGCTTTCTCCTGGCGTCAGCGCCCGACGGGCCTGTCGCGGGGCATGCCGGGCTGCTGGCATCTGCCGTCATCGCGCTTCTGTTCTACATGGCGGGCATGGTCAGCAACGACTGCTTTGACCGTCGGGAGGATTCCATCGCCCGGCCGCAGCGCCCGATCCCGTCGGGGGCGGTCTCGCTGCGGGACGCCGCGATTCTCGCGGTCCTGCTTTTCGCCGCAGGACTGACGCTGGCGGCCATGACCGGTGCACCGGTGCTGGCCGTGGCGCTGGTTCTCGTGCTGTTCATCCTCGCTTATAACGGCTTCGGGAAGAACATCCCGGTCCTCGGCCCCTTCCTGATGGGGGGCTGCCGCGGGACTAGCCTGCTGCTGGGAGCCGCTGCAACCGGAACTCCCTTTGCCGGACGGAATGCCATCACGATGATCGCCGCGGCCGGCCTCCTGCTCTACATCGCCGCGGTCACCTCCCTGGCGGCAAGAGAAACGGAGAGGAGACCGATGCCGTTCCGCCGCTGGCTGCCAGCCGCCACCGTCGCCTGCTGCATGTCGGGACTCTATGCAGCAGGGGGGGATCCCGGCCCGGCATTCGTCGTGCTGGCGTTTGCCGCCACGCTCTGGCCAACCACGCTCGCCTGGCGTCTTTCCTCCTGTCCCGAGCCGAACATGCTGATCCCCTCCATCGGGGCGTTTCTCCGGGGCCTGCTGCTGATGCAGGCCGCATGGATGACCTTACCCGGCGGACCCGGTATGATTGCCGCCGTGATGGTCTTGTGCGCATGGCCTGCCAGTGTTTATCTATCGCGCTGGTTCTATGCATCGTGAAACCACCTTTCCCCTACATGAATAAGAACAAAACATCGAAACTTCTTGTCGTCCAGGCGGCGGGTCTTGGATTCGACTTCCTCAAGTCTCACGCCGCGCTCTCCATGGCCGGCATGGATTTTCATCCGCTCGACACCGTCTTCCCGGCGCTGACCTGTACCGTGCAAGCCTCCTTTCGGACCGCCTCGCGACCCGACCAGCATGGCATGCCCTGCAATGGCATTTATGACCGGCGACTCCGCAAGCCGATGTTCTGGGAACAATCCAGCGCCATGGTTGATGGCGAGAGGATCTGGGAAACGGCCCGCACCGCTGGACGGACGGTTGGCATGCTGTTCTGGCAGCAGAGCCTGGGAGAGCCGGTTGACCTGCTTCTCTCGCCCGCCCCGATCCACCGGCACCATGGCGGGATGATC
>CAZGBW010000450.1:0-2019 GCA_964523995.1 uncultured Victivallales bacterium
GGGGGCTGCTCTTCTGCACCACGCATTTCGTGCAGGATCACTGCACAATCGAGGAGCTCGTGTTCGCCTACGATCTGGTGTATAAACTGGTGAGACAGAAGGAGTGAAGACGTGAGGAGAAAAACAAAGATCAACGGGTGCATTTTGGCGCTGGCCGTCGCGGCTTGCGGCATCGCCCTGTCCGCTTCCGCCGCCAGCCGGTGGGCGGTCCTGACGGATGACGGCGAACGGAGGGCCGCGGCCGTGGAGTTTGCCGCCGATGGAAGCGCCATTGTCCTCAAGCAGGCTGCCGGCGGCTCCGTATCGCTTCCCCTGAATCAGGTGGCGGCCCTGACCCAGCAGTTCGCCACGACGCCGGAGCGCGGTGCCACAAATCCGGTGGTGCGGCGTTTCTACGCGGAACTGATGTCGCGCGAACGCGTCCTGGCCGAAACGATGGACCTCTCCGGCACCACGTTCACCCTGGGGAACACCAACTGGGGCAAGGTCGAGTTGGCCGTGACGTCTGTCTGGCGGCTGGTGGCGGGCGACGCACGCCTTGCCGCGGCGCCGCCGGATTTCACCGGAGTCCGGTACGCCAACGGCGATAGCGTGGCCGGCGCCGTCGTGTGGCTCGGTGGCGCACGCGTCCTGGTGGATATGCCGGGCGTTGGCAAGATCCCTGTCGATGACCTGGCTACGGTGGCGGATATCGTGCTGGGCAAGGCTGCGGCACCGCCTCCGCTCGATCGCGGCATCGAAGTCTCGCTGCGCACCGGCGAGAGTTTCCGCGGAACCTGCGCTGGCGGTTCCAACGGGGTCATGCGATTCAAGACGGCCTGGGCGCGTGAGCCCCTGAACATCCCCCTGGAAATGCTCTCCGCCGCTGTAATGCTGGACGGACGCGTCCTGCTTTCCGCGGTCGCCACGAAGTCCGCGGCGGCGACGCCGTTCCTGGGGTTCCATCGTCCCGCCGTCCGGGACCGGGCCCTGACCGGCGGGGTGTTGTCGGTGGACGGTTTTGCCGCGGCGCGTGGCCTCGCCCTCTATGCCGGCACGACGCTTGATTTTCCGTTGCCGGCCGCGCCGGGCGGCACGCGGCTGCTCGCCTGGGTCGGCGTGGACGACCTCATCCCGGCAGGCATGGGGAGCGCCGGGTTCAAGGTCATGGCGGACGGGAACACGGTGCATACGGTGCAACTGGAAGCGGGCGGCGGCTTGATCCCCCTGGTAATCGAGATCCCCGCCAATGCCGCGGTTCTCTCCCTGAGCGCCAGTTATGGTCCCCTGGGCTCCGCCGGCGGCCACGTGGATGTGCTGTATCCGTTGCTGAAGACGCAGCCGGCGAACGCCGGGGAGACGCAGCCGGTATCGGAGGTGAAACAATGAAGGCTGATTCTGCTAAAAAACCATCTCGGCTCGGCACAGCCTCGCCCTCCAAATCACGAGTTCCACACCGTTTTGCGTTTTTCCATGGAGGGCGAACCTGTGGTGAGCCGGGTTCTTCAGCAGAATCAAGCGCCATCGCCCTCTTCTTCTCGTTCCTCATCCTTCTGGCGCTGCCAACCCTCGTCCTCGCCGAACCGACACCCGATCCCGCCGCCATCCAGTCCCTGCTGGCGCCGCTCGTGGTCTACGCGGATACAGGCACGGTGGCCAAGGTGGGGGTTGTGCTGTCCAACGCGGTGGTGAAGGGGAAGGTGGACACGCAGTCCGTCGTCGACCTGGCGGCCTGCTATAAGAAACACCGCCTGTACGATGAGGGGATTGCCGCGCTGCGCTTCCTGGATCCGTTCTGCGCGGACGGTGCTCGTGGGAGCCGGCAGTGGGAGGAGGGGCGGTTACGCATGTTGTCCGGCGACTTTACCGGCGGACTCGAGTTGCTGGAACCCCTTAGGAAGGCCTACGGCGACACGCCATCGAAAGAGCGCGATCAAATGAATATCGAGGTGTGGCGGGCTGGTGAGCTCAATAAATTCCTGAATAACATGTTCATTCAGGATGCGGTCGGCTTGCGCGAAAATCTCGCGTTCGCCCAGC
>CAZGBW010000451.1:0-1994 GCA_964523995.1 uncultured Victivallales bacterium
AAGTATAACCACCTATGATTATTTAATCATAGTAACCTCACTAATTTGCCCAACAGTAAGAGGCTTTCAGTGTCCCTTTACGGGCACTGAAAGCATCGTGTTGGACTAAGCTGCGGGGTTTCGGGTATCCGGGTGGTATGTGTTTTCCACCCTGCGGGTCATCTCCCGTGAGGGGCGGGATGCGCCTTTTCCGGCGATCCGGGTCGCCACGCGGCCTGCATGAGGCCTTTCGCACCGGTTTCTGGCCCTTGCCCGGCGTTGCCGGCAACGGTTTCCATCGCGTATTTCCGATGGTTGGGCACAGTCCGGCGGTCCTGCGCCAGGGGGAGCAGATTTGCGGTGTTGCCGGGATTGATGGCACGAGCTGTCGTCATGGCGGCCCCCGCTGGGTATGGCCCTGTCGTCCGTAGACGGGTTTTGCGCCCTGCACGCGCCGCTCGAACTCCATCGGGGCCTGGCACGACGGGCATGCCGGGCGGTAGGGTTCGCTCTCTGGCGGCGGTTCGGGCATCGGGCGGTTGGCCTGCAGGGCCATGGCGGCCTGCAGGAGCCGCAGGGTCGGGCGCTTGGAGCTGTGATGCAGTCCGAAGTAGCGGACCTTGCGGAAGCCCGATGGCAGCACATGCTGCAGGAACCGGCGGATGAACTCCATGGGAGGCAGGCGCATCGTGCGCGGCTTGTTGGTGCCGCTCTGCCGGTAACGCAGCGTGATGCATGTATCGCTGGCCGCCAGGATGGCCTTGTTCGAGAGGGCGACGCGGTTGACGTAGCGGGCCAGG
This sequence comes from uncultured Victivallales bacterium, assembly GCA_964523995.1. Classification (GTDB taxonomy): domain Bacteria; phylum Verrucomicrobiota; class Kiritimatiellia; order UBA8416; family UBA8416; genus UBA8416. Next base: position 780 of record CAZGBW010000451.1, read on the forward strand.
TAACCGAGGGTCGTCTGGCCGCTGCCGACCGGTTCGGAGTGCACGACCCAGGCGTGCTGTTTCCAGACGGAGGGCTTGACCTCGGCGAAGATCCCGGGATGGCGCTCCCGGAGGGTATCTCGGAAGCGGGCCCGGTAGACCGCGCTGAGCGCATGGACGGGCACCAGGAACTTGCGGTGCGCCGTGGCCCACTTGCCGTCCGGGGCGATTCCCCCGCCGGTGCCGATGAAGTGGACATGCGGATGGTATTCGTGCTGCCGCGTCCAGGTATGGAGCAGGGCGGTAAGCCCCGGTATGGCCCCGAGCCACTTCTTGTTGGCGGCGACATCAAGCAGCGTGGAGGCGCTTGTCTCCATGAGGATCCCGAGCAGTTCGCGCGGATGGGCACGCACGACCCGCCGCAGACCCTCGGGCACCGTGAAGGTGATCAGGTGGTAGATCACGCCGGGCAGCAGCAGCGCCTCGTGCTTGCGCCGCCACTGCCCGGCCCGTGATTCCCCGCATGCGGGGCAATGCCGGTTGCCACAGCTAAGGAACGTGAAGTGCCGCTTGCCGCAGCCGGGGCAGCGCCAGCGCGCCTGCCCGGCGGCGGCACTGTGGCACACCTCGATATCGCGCATGGCGCGGAGCTGGTCCGCGCTCATCTGCGAGCCGAAGCGTTCACGGTACTTCCCGCCAAAGGCGTGGAATATGTCGGCCAGCGTGGGCATCCTACGCCAGGTCGCGCATCAGGTCGGCAACCACCGCGGCGTTCTGCTGCGTGGCCTGATCGGTCAGGTGCGCATAGATCACCGTGGTCGATGGAGAGCTGTGCCCCAGCCACGCCTGTATCTGGCGCAGATCCACATGATTCTCGAGCAGGTGCGTGGCGTAGGCGTGGCGCAGGGAATGGACGCTGACCTTCTTGGTCACACCCGATTCGAGCAATGCCGCCCTGAAAACCTGCTGGATCGTCGAGAGCGGAACGCTCCGGCTGTTCAGCCGCCCCCGCCGTCCGCCACGCTCGACGCAGGGGAAGAGCCACTTGGCGTTGCGGTGCGAGCGCCAGCATTCCTCCAGCAGCGGCAGGACCGCGGCGGGCAGCGGCACGTAGCGGTCCTTGGTGCCCTTGCCGCCGCGCACGTGCACCAGACCGCGTTGACGGTCGATGTCGCCGACCTCCAGCCGGCAGGCTTCGCCCAGACGCAGGCCGCAGGCATAGATCAGCGACAGGCA
>CAZGBW010000452.1:0-1991 GCA_964523995.1 uncultured Victivallales bacterium
CAGGAACGGGCGGTCCTTGTGCTGTGTCGCGAAGGCGGTCAGATAGGGGGTGATGCCGATCAGCACCGGACTCAAGGAGGCCAGCGCCTGGACCGCGCCCATCAGTTCCCCGTCCTTGATCTTCTCGGCACAACGGTTGACGAAAAGAAAACTGAATGCATGCGCCAGCCGCGACACCATGTCATAGCGGGCGTCGTGCGAGAGTGCATTCTCGTCCGGGGAGTCCATCTGGCGCGATATCGTTACAAAATCCTCCACCAGCATACGCTCTGGCGCGGACATCTGGCGCAGACGGTGCCGCTTGACCATCGGTGCCATCAGCCGGCGGACGGCGGATTTCACGGGGCTGACCGGTACCTCATCGGTCTTCTCGGAGAAATTGCTTAACATCACCCGGATCAGGTTCGTACCGCTGCCGCTGCCGCCAACCGCAAGCCTGTCGTTCACATACTCCTTGGCGATGTGCAGCAGGCTGTTGGCCAGCTTCAGGCTTGAGCCTCCGCAGCCGCCTGGTGCATGCCGCCCGGCCCGGAGATGCTCCAGGTAATCAAACACCGTCGCCGCGGCGGGGGTCTCGGTATAGGCTCCGGCCGGGTATAGGCCGCTGTGATCATCGCTGCCGCCGGTGAGCCATTTCTCCCAGGGTCGGTCCCCGTCCGGCTCCAGCCCGTGCCGGTCGGCCATTGTCGCCAGCATGTCCGCATCCAGCGCGCCGAGGATTGCCCGCGCCGTCGCGCAGGCCCGCGGGTCGCGTGCACCGTTGATCCCCTCGAACCGGTTGAACAGGACCAGCAGCTTCTCGACATGCATGGTCGTCAGCCGGTCATTCACCCGGTAGAGCGGATGCGCGATGGTGTGGATGATGCGGTTTTCGACCAGGTACGTCCGGAGGTCGTAGATATTGTCGCGCGCATCCTGCAGGTCATCGAACTGCCGGGCGGTAATACCGCTGACAAGGCAATGGATCTTGCAGCGGTCTTCCGGAAAGTAGGTGGTCAACTCCGAAGACAGGAAAACACCCGGCAGATCGGCGATCTCAAGCGCCCCCCGGATGCAGTTGTGATCCGAGATGGTGACGTAATCCATGCCGGCCGCCCGGCAGCGGCGGTAGATTTCCGCCGGTTCCATGAAACTCTCCGGCGCGCCGATCCGCCGCAGGAACCATTCCGACGGCCGGTCGGAATACTTGCTGTGAAGATGAAGGTCGCACCGGGCACCCTTCCCGGCGGGGTCTGTGCGGGCGGAACAACCACCCGCCGGACAGCCATGCTTGCCACTGCATCCAGTTTGGTCTGCATTCATGCCCTGAATCAGACCGGAATTCCGTTAGGACCGCGAAAGAGGCGCGTTAGATTTGCGTTCAAAAGCGCATTCCTGCCGTGGAATAAACCGACAGTCCCTTCGCCGGAATCCCCATGGACGCGTTGCGTCTGCTCGAATCAAGAATTGACCTTTGCAGATCATTCAAGTAGACTCCGATCATGAGTATTACAGCAGACAAAGTCATGTCAGAGGCGCTGTCCCTCTCTCCTCATGCGCGGGCATTTGTTGCCGAGCGTCTGATTGAAAGTCTGGATTTCAGCCCCGAAGAAGAGCTTTCACCGGCATGGCGGGCAGAATTGCGCAAACGGTGTCAGGATATGGACAACGGTACAGTCGAGTTGCGTGATGCGGCAGATGTGTTTAACAGGGCTTACGCAGCACTCGCATGAAACCGGTTCGCTTTCATCCCGATGCCGATGCTGAAATGCTGGATGCTGCGGTATGGTATGAATATCAGCAGCAAGACCTTGGAAAGCGTTTTCTCGCTGCTGTTCAAGACGCACTGAACCGTATTGAGGTGAATCCCGAACTCTATGCTTTTGTTGATGGAGATGTGCGGCGGTGCTTGACCAGAACGTTTCCTTTTGGAGTGCTGTTCCGCATCAAACCTGGTTGTATTGCTATCATGGCCGTGATGCATCTGCACCGCGATCCAAGATATTGGAGAA
>CAZGBW010000453.1:0-1990 GCA_964523995.1 uncultured Victivallales bacterium
GGCGAGAACCCCGGCCAGGAGGCGGCGCTCTACCGCCTGGTGAACGGCAACCTGACCCTCGGTGGCGTCACCTCCATCCAGCCGGGCCGCTGGCTCTCCTCGGATGTCGAGCTCCTGCAGTCCGGCAAGCATCCCGGCAAGACCAATATCACCGATGTGGACAATGCGCTGAACATCCTGCGCTACCTCATGGACAAGCCCTGCGCCGCCATCATCAAGCACAACAATCCCTGCGGGGTCGCCAAGGCGGACACCCTGGCGGCGGCCTACGCCAAGGCCAACATGGCGGACCGCCTGGCGGCCTTCGGCGGGGCCATCGTCCTGAACCGCGCCTGCGATCTCGAAACGGCCACGCAGATCGCCGAGAACTACGCCGAGGTGGTCGCCGCGCCCGAGTTCGAGGAGGGCGTCATGGACCTGTTCGCGGCCAAGTCGAACCTGCGTGTGATGCGGATCGCCGATATCACGCGGCTGCAGCAGTTTGCCGGCTCGCGGTTCGTGGACTTCAAATCGCTGATGGATGGCGGGCTTGTGGCCCAGTGGTCCTTCGTGCCCGAGGCCCGCACCGCCGGCCAGTTGCTGCCGGCCGTCACGACATACAAGGGCAAGGAGTACAGTGTCAACCGTGCCCCGACCGCGCAGGAGCTCGACGACATGGTATTCGGCTGGCTTGTCGAGGCGGGTGTCACGAGCAATTCGGTCTTGTACGTCAAGGACGGCGTCACGGTTGGAATCGGCACTGGCGAGCAGGACCGCGTGGGTGTCGCGCAGATCGCGCGCGACAAGGCTTACACCAAGCTTGCCGACCGGATCTGCTGGGAACGGCACGCGGTTCCCTACAACAACCTTGCCGATCCGGACGCCAAGGCGGAAATTGATGCCGAGGTGCGCGCGCGCAAAGGCGGCCTGCCTGGCTGCTGCATGGTCTCCGACGCCTTCTTCCCCTTCCGTGACGGGATTGATGTCGGCCTGCATGAGGGCATTTCCTCCGTTATCCAGCCGGGTGGATCCATGCGCGATTTCGAGGTGATCGAGGCGTGCAACGAGGTTAACGCGGCCATGGTCTTCACGGGCCAGCGCAGCTTCAAGCATTGAGCCTTGGCGACGGCACGGGGGGATCGCTTGAGAAGAACGCCTCTCGTCCCGCATACCGGGTAGGGTCGGCGAGGCTACCTGGGTGCATCGGGTCGACGGCACACCCTTTTTTTTGAATCCGTGCGATTTCCTCTTTGACTTTGATCTGGGATTGTTTAGTTTTCGTTCAATGATGTTTGAAGACATTTCCGGCAGCGTTCATTCATCCGACAATGGTTTTCCAGGCGCATGAAAGTGCTAATCCAGCGCGTCACACGCGGATCCGTTTCAATCGGGGGCGAGACCGTGGGCCGCATCGGCCGGGGGTTTGTGATCCTGGTCGGTGTCCGCACGGGGGATACGGAGGCGGATACCGCCACCCTTGCCCGCAAGACGGCTGCCCTGCGCATTTTCCCCGATAGCGAGGGGCGGATGAATCACTCGCTGGCGGATATCGGCGGTGCTGCGCTTGTCATCTCCCAGTTCACGCTTTACGCGGATACGCGCAAGGGCAACCGTCCGAGCTTTGTCCGTGCTGGCGACCCTGCGGCAGCCGCGTGCCTCTATGAGGCCTACGTCGACGGGCTCCGTGCCCTGCTCGGTTCCGAACTCGTCCAGACCGGGCGCTTCGGTGCTGAAATGCAGGTGGACCTCGTCAACGACGGCCCCGTCACCATCGAACTGACAACCGATCCGTGAGTGGGAAAACGGAAAAGGCTTCTCAACGGACCTGAAATCAGCCATACTTCCAAGACTATGCCAAAAGAGCGGAATTCCTTTGATTTCTGGTACGCCGTCAACAACACGGATGTGAAGGTCATGCCGTCGCGGCATCTCGAGACGTTCGGCAATACCATTGTAAACTACCATTTGATCAGCGAGCTGATGGACGATACCGGGAAGATCCGCATCCGTG
>CAZGBW010000454.1:0-1969 GCA_964523995.1 uncultured Victivallales bacterium
GCCAGCAGCAGCAGGGACCACAGCATGGCGGCGAGCGTCAGGATGGTGGCGGCGGCAAGACCGCTGCCGGCGTGGAGGATTCTTCTCATGGTTTGTCCTCCACCGTGCCGCCGCCCTCGATGACCAGCCCGTACCGGCCATCGGGGGTTTCCGTTGTCCTCAGAACCGGTGCATCGTAAAGCGCGTACAGCTGGCGTACCAGCGCCTCCGCTGCCGTGCGCGATGGGGCGATCCCCCTCAGGACAATTTTTCCGGGTTGCAGCAGGAGCGAACCGAAGGTGACCTTCTCCTGGGCCGCCGCGCCCAGCACCGCGTCCAGCGATTCGAGCAGGGATGGGGCGAACGCCCGCGCAAGGGGGGCATACCCGGTTCGCCGGGCCTCCAGCTCGCGCCGGGCAATCAGGAGCGCGTCCTCGCCCATTGCCGCCACCGGCCAGCCGGTTACCTTCTCGATGCCCTGCATGAAGCGCGCCTCGGCCGACCGCCCTTCGCGCGAGCGTCCGATGGCGCAGGCGGCGTTGATCGCCAGCAGGACCGCGGCCAGTCCCGCCAGCATCGCCGCACGGCGATATCGCGAGGCCTGCATCTGCCTGGTGGTCGCCGCCGGGGCAAAGGTCCCGCATTGCAGGTTGAACTGCAGCGGGCCATCGGTCAGCGCGCGCGTGGCCAGCGCGCGGGCAAGGAAGTGTTCCGAGTCGGGCAGCATCACCGATTCACCGGGCAGTGCCGTCTCGGCCGGGGTGCGCCATGCGGCGCATGTCGCCGCATCATCGCCGCTCCATATCCAGGTCAGCGGCGCCTGCGCATAGCGGCCGCCGGCGGCGGCATCGAGCTGGACGCGGACCGTGCGATCCAGCGCGCCGTGCGCGGCTCCACCCAGGCGGTGCGCGCTCCAGAATACCGTCCCCGCCCCCATGGCGAGCAGCGCCTCGTGACGCCGTGCCCGCACGACCAGGCGGATCCGCAGCGGGCCTTTCTCCGGCGGCGGGGATTCGCGCAGGGCCTGTGTCCACAGCGCAAGTCCCTCGTGATCCAGCACCTGCGGGGTGATGCCCTTGGCGGCCAGGGCGTCCAGCCGCCGGGCAATATCGGATTGCCGGGCGGCGACCGCCAGCGCCGCCATCCCGCCGTGCCCGTCCGCGCCCGCGGCCAGGGGCAGCGCCGGTTCCGGTCCGCCGCTGGCGCGGAGTCGGTGTGGGGCCGAGAAAGCGCAGATGCATTCGTCCAGGGGGAAGGGCATGGACATATCCAGCAGCGTCGGCAGCACCCGACTTGTCTTGGCGGCCGATGTGAGGGGGGTCTGGAGCCATACGGCCATGGCCTGGCCGGGTGGCATGGCGCAGGCCGTGGCCACCCCGTCTTCAACCTTCACCGGGAGAGCCGCCGGTTCAAGGACGAGGCGGCCTCGCCGTCGGCGGGCGCACACGACCACCGTGGCCGTGTCTCTGCAATCCACGCCGTACGCCAGGTGCGCCCACGGGGCCATACGTTCCATCTTGCGATCCATCTTGTGTTCTGCGTTGCGGGTCATGGGTTCTGCGCCTGTCTTGCGCTGTGGGTTATCCGCCTGCGCTTGTTCAGTTCGTCCAGGTGGCCCAGTACGCCGCGGATGCCCAGCAGCATTGCCGGCAGCAGGATATACACGATGCCGACGCGAACGAGCATCATGTTCCTCCGCAGCAGGAAGAAGACCGTCAGTCCGGTACCCAGGGTCAAGCCGGTGGTGCCGACGACCAGCAGCAGTTGCCGCGCCTGGCGGAAGCTGCGCATCGTGACCTTGCGACTTCTGCGTACATGATCATTAGCCATGTGTCTAGTTCTACGCGAAACCACCCGGATTCAAAAGATAAAAATCACGGCGGGGTCGCTTTCCGGCGCATTGACAGCGGACCGGGATGATCGTAGGCTTCCCGCATCATGAAGGGAAACGTCATTCGTGTCGGTATTATCGGGGCTGGCGGCAATACAC
>CAZGBW010000455.1:0-1956 GCA_964523995.1 uncultured Victivallales bacterium
GTGCTTTTTGAACGGCAACTTTGACATCGTTTGCCTTCCCCTTCATCAGATTGGCCGACATTTCTTCAAGAATGCTCATCGTAATCTCATCTCCTCGTTGAATGCATACGCCCGGGAACCATTCCCGGTGCTAATGTTGGATGAAACTCTACCGGAGCCGAGGCGTAATCAATAGGTCGTTCTTGTCTAAAAATATGACGATCTTGCTGGTATTGAGTTGAAAATTGCGTATTGTATGATTTATTGTGCTTGTTCAGGAAGGTGGATATGGCGATATTGTCAAAACGATTGATGCAGGCGGTATCACGAAAGATGGCTGCCGATGGCTGGCCGGTTCCCCGCTTCCTCGATTTGAACGGGGTATGCCTGCTGGGGGATGACCCGCTTGGCGGATTGCGCAACAGTACCTTGCGGCGTAGTTATGCGCTACAGGAGAGTGTGGATTGCGGCGAACCGTACCTGTATCACGCCGCGCCCTCGGTTGTGACGTGGATGATGGCGCTGGAGCATCAGCGGGTGATTTCGGGAAGCATGCTTGGAGTCGAGGTTTTTGTCGAGGAGAGCGGCGTCGGTCGCGACACGGCGGCGGCCTACCTTGCCGGGCAGGGCATGGAGCCTTCCGCCGCGGTTGCGTTTATAGCCCGGCTTCCCTCCGCGACGCAGGAAACGGTGCGCAAGGTTGCAGTGCGGTTTTCGGACCTGTTCTACCGGGAAGGGGGGTGGCGGGCCGAGTTGATGGAAGAGCGTCGGCAGGGGCGGCAGCGGCGGCAGCAGCTGGACGAGGCCGTGAACGAAGTGCGACTGCGCGGCGATGGTGCCCTGTATGCATTCGAGAAGGAACGCGTCCTGCTGTCGAACATCCGGGCAGGGGATCGCAACGGGGCGAGGCGGATCCTGAACGAGATGCTGGGGGCGATCTATCTTTCCTCGCCGAAACCCGTGGTGCTGCGGGCGCGCGTGATCGAGCTGCTCAGCTGCCTGACACGGGCGGCGATCGAGGACAACCCGCTGCTGGAACCGCTGATCGAGCGTAATCACCGCTGGACGGACCAGCTGATTCATGCCGATGGGTTCGAGGCGCTTTCAACCGAACTGATGCAGGCCCTTGACGAATTTATTGATGCGGTCTACCTGCATGGTGTCAACCGCTCGAACGTGCATGTGCACAAGGCCCTGGAATTCATTGCCCGCGAATTCAAGGAACCGATCAGCCTGAGCCATGTGGCGGCGCATGTCGGGCTCAGCGCCTGCCGGCTTGCGCATCTGGTGAAGGCCTTCACGGGAAAGACGGTGCTGGAAGTGATTCGGCAGGTCCGGTTGCGTCGGGCCCAGGAACTGCTGGATCGCACCGCGATGTCCTGCGTGGAGATTGCCTATGAGGTGGGCTTTGGGGACCAGAGCTATTTTATACAGCATTTCAAACGCTATGCCGGTATGACGCCGGCACGCTACCGCCGGCGGCGCTAGGGGGGGGGAGCACATGAGTGACGAGAGTGGCGGTTCACGATATCGGATCACCGTGGCGTATGATGGCACGGCCTATGCCGGCTGGCAGATGCAACCGGGGCATCCAACGATCCAGGAGACGCTTCAGGGTGCCCTGCATTCGCTTTGCGGGCAAGACGTTAAAGTCCATGGCAGTGGACGCACGGACGCCGGTGTACATGCCTGCGGGCAGGTCGCCCATTTCGACTTCCCGAGGCCTTTTGCGCCGGATTCGCTTCCCCGGGCGATGAATACGTATCTGCCGCCGGATATCCGGGTGCTGGCGGCGGAGTCCGCCGCTCCGGATTTCCATGCCCGTCGGGACGCGGCCGGCAAGGAGTACCGGTATTTCATCTGGAATGCCCCCGTGATGCTGCCGACGGCACGGCATTTTCATCTGCATGTGCCTGCCCCGCTGGATGCAGGGGCGATGCGGGACGCCGCGAATCTGCTGACGGGGAAACACGATTT
>CAZGBW010000456.1:0-1945 GCA_964523995.1 uncultured Victivallales bacterium
TGAAGGAAACCCCCATCCTGCCGATCTATTTCTACCGCAGCAAATCCCTCGTCCAACCATCGGTCCGGGGGTGGAATCCGAACCTTCTCGACCACCACCCCTGGAAACACATTTTCCTGGTCCCGCAATGACACCGGTGACGGGTACCCTGCCCCGCCGGCCAACGAGGATGCGCTGACCGGCCTTGCTCCCGGTGGCCGATCGGAGACCCTGTTGTCCATTTTGACATTCGGCCCCTGTTCCCTCTTTTGTCATGAAAGCTCCCTCCCCGGTAGGATCCCGCGGCCGATTGGCGATTGGCATCATCGCTTGATCGGTCCTGCTGCCCTCGATGTGACCTCCATGACCCCCCTATTTTGAAAGCTCAACGACGGAATGTTCTTGTTTTGTCGAAAGAATCAAGCAAGAATCCCTCAATGCTGGCATCAGGGTCGTTTTGCCGGTGCGGTACAACAAGCAAGCGTTAAGAAAGGTGGAGGTCTCATGGCACTCAAGAAGGAAGTCGAAGCAATCCTGAACAAGCAGCTCGAGCTGGAGTTCGACGCAGCGGTTGTGTACTATGGCATGTATATCTACTTTGAGCAGGAACTCTTCAGGGGCTTTGCCACCTGGTTCAAGCATCACGTCGGCGAGGAGATGTCGCACGCCGCCAAGATCATCGAGTACATGCTGTCGCGCGGAGGGTCGCCGGTGATTCCCGCCACCAAGGCGCCGAAGACGAAGTATGCCTCACCGCTGGAGGCCGTGAAAGGCGCGTTGGGCCATGAGCACGGCAACACGACCGGTATCCACGCCTGCCTGAAGGTCGCCGTCAAGGCCGACGACCCGGCTACACTTGAGATGCTCCAGTGGTTCGTCAAGGAGCAGGTCGAGGAAGAGCAGTGGGCCGAGGAGTTCACGCAGATGGTGGAGAAAGTCCAGAGTTCGACCGGCGGCATGTATGCCTTCGATCACGCCATCAGCAAACGGGTCAGTGCGTAGCGGGATCTACAGAATCGGCGTTCCGCCTCCCCACATGCGGATGGCGGAACGCGGGAAGTTTTTTCTGGATTCCCCGCTGCCACGTCCACTCTATGCTTTGCTCGGCATCAGGAGGTCTTTCCATAGACAAGATCCGGATTGGGGTCAGCAAGTGCCTGCTTGGCGAACCGGTTCGCTACGACGGGCAACACAAGCACGATCACTTCATCACCGACACCCTGGGCAGGTATTTCGAGTTTGTGGGCGTCTGCCCCGAGGTGGAATGCGGGCTGGGTGTTCCCCGCGAGACCATGCGGTTGATCGGCGACCCCGCCAATCCCCGCCTCATGACCACGCGCACCGGCATTGACCACACCGAGCGCATGCAGGATTGGATCGCGCGGCGGGTTGTGGAACTGGAGCGGGAAGACCTGCACGGCTTCATCTTCAAGGCCCGCTCCCCCAGCAGCGGAATGGAAAACGTCAAGGTCTATAACGCGAAGGGCAATCCGGCTGGCAAGGCACCCGGTTTGTTCGGCAAGGCGTTCCTGGCGCATTTCCCGACGCTGCCCTGCGAGGAGGAGGGACGGCTAAACGATGCGGACCTGCGCGAGAATTTCATCGAACGGGTCTTCACCCTGTGGCGCTTCCGCCACATCGTGAGCGCCATCCCGACACTCGCAACGCTAATGACGTTTCACGCGCGGAACAAGCTGCTGATCCAGTCCCATCACGAGACGCTGATGCGGGAGATGGGGCGCGAACTGGCCGGGCTGAAGGCCAGGGAGGCTCGAGCACACATCCCGCGGTACGAGGCCAAGTTGATGCGTGCCCTCAAGACGCTCGCCACGGTCCGCAAGCACACGAATATCCTCCAGCATATGCTGGGGTTTCTCCGTGCCGATGTGGATGAGGCCGACCGGAAGGAACTGGCCGGAATCATCGAGGACTACCACCGGGAACTCGTCCCGCTGATCGTGCCGGT
>CAZGBW010000457.1:0-1940 GCA_964523995.1 uncultured Victivallales bacterium
ATCGGGCGGGCCAGCGGAACCGGGAAAGGAATGGGAATGGATATTCGACTGATGTTTCTGGGCGGGGCGGAGAATGTGACCGGGTCAAGCCACCTGCTGGAGGCCAACGGGCAGCGGATCCTCGTGGACTGCGGTCTTTACCAGGAACGTGAGTTCGCGCACCGCAACTGGGAGCCGTTCGCCGTCCCCCCGTCGGAGCTGGACGCCATGGTGCTTACCCACGCGCACCTGGATCACTGCGGACTGCTGCCGAAACTGGTGAAGGACGGGTTCAAGGGGCCGGTCTATGCCACGGAGGCCTCCGCCGACATCGCCGAGATCGTGATGCGCGACGCGGCCAAGATCCAGGCCGAGGATGCGGCCTTCAAGAAACAGCGCCATCAGCGCGAAGGGCGCGAGAACCAGCACGGGTATGAGCCGCTCTACACGGCCGATGACGTCGAGCGGGTACTGCCGCTGCTGCGGCGGGTCCGCTACGGCAAGGCGCAGAAGGTCGGCACGGGGCTGAGTGTGACCTTGAACAATGCCGGCCACATTCTCGGGTCGGCATCGGTGCTCTTCGATATCACGAAGCACGGCAGCGGCCGGAAGGTGCTCTTCTCGGGGGATCTCGGCCGGCCCGGCACACCGATCCTGCGCGACGCGGTGCAGGCGGAGGAGGCGGATTACGTCTGCATCGAGTCCACCTACGGGGATCGCGTCCACAAACCGTCGGTCAGCATCGCGGACACGCTCATCCGCGTGATCAAGGCGGCGGCAAAGGCTGGCGGCAACGTGGTGATCCCCAGCTTTGCGATCGAGCGGACCCAGGAACTGCTTTACCGGCTGGGCAGCCTGCGGAGGAAAGGGCTGATCCCGGAGGTGCCGGTCTTCGTGGACAGCCCGATGGCCATCAAGGTCACCGAGGTGTTCCGGCGCCATCCGGAATTGTTCGATGCGGCGACCATGGATCGGATCGAGCGCGGCGAGCATCCCTGCGATTTCGCGGGACTGGTGCTGACGCGCTCGGTGGAGGAGTCCAAGGCGATCAACGACCGGAACGGCTGCTCCATCATTATCGCCGGATCGGGAATGTGTACCGGCGGCCGGATCAAGCATCATCTGGCGAACAACATCGGGCGGCCGGAGAGCGCGATCCTGTTCGTGGGTTACCAGGCCAGCGGCACCCTGGGACGCCAGCTTCTGGAGGGAATGCAGAAGGTCCGGATATTCGGGGAATCGCACGATGTGCTGGCCCGGATCGAGAAAGTCAACGGCATGAGCGCGCATGCGGACCGCAACGAGCTGCTGGCGTGGCTGAAGGCGCTGAAGAGGCCGCCGTCGGAAGTGTTCGTCATTCACGGCGAGAAAAAAGCCTCGGCGGCATTTTCCGCCGCCGTGACGCAGGAACTCGGGTGGAAGAGCAGCATCGGCACCTACAAGCGCGACGTGCTGCTCCCCTGAAGCGAGGGTTATCCGATGGCAAGCATGGTGAAGACCATTGTGAAAATGGCAACGGTCTCGATAATGCCGAGTGCCGCCAGATAATTGGTGAAGCCTTCCCCCGTTTCCGCCAGCGCATCACTGCCGGCCGCGGCGGCCTTTCCCTGCAGCCAGGCCGAAACGCCAATGGTAGCCCCTGACAGCAGCCCGGCGGCAACAAGCCCCTGCCAGGGGTGTCCGGCGGCGATCTTCTCCTTCATCGAGAACATCAGCACAATGCCGTAGATGGTCTGGGAGAGCGGCGCCCCGACAAAGGTCAGCAGCATAAAGGGGGCGGCTTTCCCCTGTGCATAGCATTTCTTCCAGGCTCCGATGGAGGCGGAAGCGGCTATGCTGGTGCCAAATGCCGAGCCAAGGGCCGCCATGGCCAGTGCCGCGATTCCGCCGAACTGGCCCATGGCGGTGTTAAAACTGGTAGCCTGGATGATTGCCTCGTTGACGCTGCTCGGTTCCATAAT
>CAZGBW010000458.1:0-1926 GCA_964523995.1 uncultured Victivallales bacterium
GCGGGCGAGGTGCTGGGCGTATCGCCCATGACAATCCGCCGGATGATCGCGGACCGCCGCCTCAAGGCCATCGAGACGCGCGCAGGGCGGCGCAGGATCGCGAGTGCGGAACTGACACGCTACCTGACGGAAGGGGGAAAATAAGATGACACCCAAAACAATCTATGTGTGCGCGAACCGTGAGAGGCCAGTAGCAAAGCGGCGGAAGCTTGCACGGTGTCCGGTCTGCAACCGCGTCTTATCCTTCCAGGAGGAGCATGCATCCATATGCGGCAGTTGCAGGCGCCTTCTGGCCTTGCAGAAAAAGGCGAAGGGGGTGGGCGTATGACATCAACGGCATCCGGCAAGCCCTTGGTCTTCCTCCCGCAGGGTATGCAATCCATATCGATGGCGGGGCGACAACTCGGGGAACTGCTCGCCGCGACAAAAGAATATTTTATGCACGGCGGAAGCCTGGCGCGCATCGTGAAAGGGCTGGACAGGGATTTTCATCTTGAACCTGTGAAGCCTGCAGCGCTCGCTTCGGACTTTGAACGCGTGGCCATTCTGGTGAAACGGAAGGGAAAGGGCGACGACGATGATATTCCGAAAGTAGAAAGGGCGATCTGCCCCGAACAGACAGCCAAGCTGATTTCAGAATCGGCCGCCTTCAAAGAACAAATCCCGCCTGTCTGCGTCCTGTCCCGGTGCCCTGTCCTGATCGAGCGGGACGGGGAGCTTGTGACGGTGACCGGATATGACCGCGGCAGCGGAATCCTCGTAACAGGTGGCGGCGATGTCGCGACGATGTCCGTCACCGAGGCCCGCATCCTGCTGGCCGGACTGCTGGAGGGCTACAGGTTCTCCACCCGGGCAGACCTTGCCCGCGCCCTCGCCGCGATAATCACGCCTGCGCTGATATTAGGCGGGCTCCTGAAAGGGCGCGCCCCTGTCGATCTCGGTGAAGCGGATAATTCACAGACGGGCAAGGGGTTCCGGAACAAGCTCACGGCGGCAGTCTACCGCCATCACGTGAAACCGGTCACGCAGCAGAAAGGCGGGGTCGGAAGCATGGAGGAATCCTTCAACACGCTGCTGATCCGCGGCGCGGCGTTCATATCGCTGGATAACATCCGGGGCAGGATCGACAGTCCGGGCATCGAATCGTTCCTGACCGAAGACACATACCAGGCTCGCATGCCTTTCAGCGGATCCGTCGAGATTGATCCCCGCCGCACAATCGTCATGATGACCAGCAACAAGGCGGATGTGACCACCGACTTCGCGAACCGGTGCTCCTGTGTCCGCATGCTGAAACAGCCTGACGGGTACGCGTTCCGGTCCTACCCGGAAGGGGACGTCCTCGAGCATGTCCTTGCGAACCAAAGCCGATACCTCGGGGCTGTCTTCGCCGTCATCAGGGCATGGCACGAGGCGGGGAAGCCGCGCACCAAAGAGACGCGACACTCGTTCCGGGCATGGGCGCAGACGCTGGACTGGATCACGCAGAACCTGCTGGAGGCGGGGCCGCTGCTGGACGGGCACAGCGAAACGCAAGCCCGCATGACCAACCCGGTCTTTAACTGGCTCCGTGATGTGGCCCTTGAAGTCAGCCGTGCGAAGCAATCCGGCGTATGGCTCCGCGCGAACGAGCTGGTCGACCTGCTCTCCGAGACGGGGATGGAGATGCCCGGCCTGTCCGAAGGCGGCGACCTGGGCGACTCCGCGACCCGCATGGCTGTCCTGCAGGCCACGGGCCGGAAGATGGGGCTCTGCTTCAAAGCGGGGGATGTCGTGACCATCGACGGCATGACGATCGAGCGGCGTGAGACCCTTGGCGGCGAACATTACAAGTCGGTGAAAGAATACCGCTTCACATTTCCGCCGATGACTCAAACGGATGTTCCGGAGAGAGCGAACTGCCCTGGATGCTGGCACTGGCTGCCT
>CAZGBW010000459.1:0-1913 GCA_964523995.1 uncultured Victivallales bacterium
CGGATGGCGAAGGCGACGTCGAACAAAGTTTCGTCTTTCTGCGCCCACTTCAGGTCTTCGGAGCAGATGCCCAGGCAGATCTCATCGGCACACAGCAATCCGTCACCGTAGGAGGCTCTCGCCTGCCAGCTTCCGGCCCGAATGGTGATCTGCCGGTGTCCCGGCCGGTGCAGGATCAGCGGCATGTCGTCGTTAAGACTGAGCACGCCGAGCCGGTCGTCCACATTCAGCCATTTTCCCATCATGGAGGTTTCGGGATGCCCGGTGCGGGACTCAACAGTCCGGTTGCTGTTTTTCGCGATATAACGCCGTTGCCCGCCATTGAACAAATCGTTGGGGATTTGTAGCATCAACCCTTTCAGTTCACGGATCGGAGAGCGGTGCGTGGCGAATGCTCGCTGCATGCCGATGACGGTGCGGCCGTCAGGCACGGCGGCGAAGGCGATATCCGTCACCGCGATATCGTCGGCGATGTCGCCTTCGGCCATCATTTGATCCGTTTGGTGGATGATACGCCCACACGTCGCGAATCCGCCGTAATAGACCGTTCCTGTGTGGGCTTCGATCCGGGCATTGGTCACCAGTCCGACACCGGAAATCCGTCCCGCCAGATTCGTCCGCCACTCGGCCATATTGCTGAGATCCGGCGGCAGGCACAGTCCTTGTGGTGGTTCAGCCGCCCGCCAGACCCAACTGGCGATCCGCTGGGGGGAGCGCGTCAAGAAGGCCCCATGGTAGTCGTCGTGCCATTGGCTCAGCAACTCGGTTTGCCGCGCTGAAGGCGCAGCCTCCTGGAATTCCGCATAAAGCCGCCGCCAATATGCGCCCATGGAGAGGGAGGCTGCGCGATCCCCTTCCAGGCGGGCATAATAAACCGGCGAAGCGCTTTTCATCGGCCCCAGCCGTTCTCCCAGAAAGGAGGCGTCCGTGCTGGCCGCCATCTCTGTCACCACCTGTCGCAGCCAGGCTTTTTCCATATCCTCAATGTCCGTCTCGGCATACTTGTCGCGCATCATCATCCATACTGGTATCAGGTAATCCTGGCAGTAGCAGTAGCGCACACGCGTGTCGCCGCCGATCCGCAGCAGCCGACCATCCGGGAAGGTGCATGTTTTTACAAGTCGCCACAACTCCGGGACATGATGATAGAGGGCTTCGGGTGGTTTCACGCCGAGGCGGCGGAAGGTGAAGTGAAGCATCGCGACATTCGACAGGGTGATGACCATGTACCCGACATTCAGG
Source organism: uncultured Victivallales bacterium (assembly GCA_964523995.1). Lineage (GTDB taxonomy): Bacteria > Verrucomicrobiota > Kiritimatiellia > UBA8416 > UBA8416 > UBA8416. The sequence goes on from CAZGBW010000459.1 coordinate 1,243, forward strand.
TAACGGTGATGGTTGCAGGCGTAGGAGTCGAAAAAGTTCGCGCCGACATGACGCTCCTTGACGGGGCGGCCGTCCAGGATGGCGGTGGATTGGGCGTCGGCAGGCACGGAGATGGCATTCACCAGGAAACGGATGCCTTTCTCCCGATAATCGGCGGCACGCGGCGCATCGGGATACATCATGGCCGTCCGACAGAGCAGCGCGCCGTTCCACATGTTGCTCTCGGGCTTGTTGTTTTCCACAAGACCAGCCTTGATCTCATAGTGATCCATCAGCCAGTCGCTTTCAGAAAGCAGCATCCGCCGCAGTCCCTGGCGATCCTCATCGGTAAGATGCGGTTCAATCGCCTCGACCCCGTGCATCATTCGCTCGATGCACAGCGCGCTGATCCAGGAATGGCCCCAAGGCTTTCCGGAGGCGCAGACGCCGCCGCCGCTACGATGGCTACGCAAGGTGTAATGGAGCATGCCCACGGCGGTGTCGCGCATCTCATCCCGTCCCATTCCGGACACGGCTGGATTCATTTCCGGATCCGCCGCCAACACGGCAAAGGCCGCAAAAGCCGTCGTATGGGCCTGCACGGCCCAGTTTTCGTGGTTGCCAGGCCCGAAACACACATCACCGCCGGCAAGAAGGCAAAGATGGGAGCGGGCGGCCGGAATCCATCTTTG
>CAZGBW010000460.1:0-1908 GCA_964523995.1 uncultured Victivallales bacterium
CCGGGATCGCCGTGCTTCTCGTCACCCACGACGAACATAGCATCCCCGCCTGCTGTACCCGCACCGTCGCGTTGCACAGCGGTCACCTTGCCGCAAGCGCCTGAAAAGGCTGGCGACCTCAGAGAAACACGCTCGACAGGTAATCCTCGCAGGCGCTTTTCCAGGACCGGTCGTAGCGGACTCCCGGGCGCAGGCGGATAAACAGGCGGCGCGAAGCCATGCGGTGAAGATGGGCGGCCGTGAACCGGTCATTCACCGAGGCAGGCAGGCGCCGCAGAACAGCGACCAGCGCTTCCAGTAGATCGAGCGGTTCCTCCGTCCCGGGCTCGAGGATGAACTGCCAGAGCGAATCGGGATCCTCGCGCACCGCCCGCGTCATGAGGCTGGCAATCGCGGAGACCGAACGGAAAAGATGAGTGCCGGAGACGGCCACCGCGCGGCGGCTGCGGGAGCACGCCGGCAACTGGAGATCCGGGATCCCCTCCGGCGTCGTCCGGATGATGCCGGGAAACAGGCCGGGAAGCCTGCATCCCGTGAAACGCGGCGTTGTGTAATCGGCAGGAAGATCGGGAGATTCGGCGATACATCGTTCGATGCGGCGCATGGTCCGCCTCGGCATGGCGGCGGTGGCGGTAACCGCGTAGGGAGGCTTGGATACCGCTGGAATGCCGTATCGCGCGTGCGTGGCTCGAAGTTCCGTGCCAGGCAGCAGCAACGTACGCATCGCCTGGATACGAACACCGCCCAGCCGCCGGCACCACTCCAGCGACTCCAGGAACATCGCCTCGGTCTGCAGGGGCAGGCCATACATGAGATCAAGGGTGACGAGGATGCCGGCATCGCGCATGGTACGGATGTTCTCAGCCAGCGCGTCAAGACGCGCCGGACGGCGAACAGCCCTCAGCACTTCCGGGGTAATGCATTGCAGACCGACTTCGATTTCCCGGAATCCGGCGGCGGCAAGATCACGCGCCTGCTCCGGACGCAGGTTATCCGCCCGGATTTCCGCGAAACAGGCGAGCCCCCCGTCGCGGTTGATGTCGCGCATGCCGTCGATCAGCGAGTCGAACTGCGGATGGGCATTGAGCATCGGATCCACAAACCGCAGTTCCCGCGCACCCAGTTCGCGGAAACGACGGATACGCGCAAGGATGTCGGGAACCGGCAGTGCGCTGATGCGGTGATATAGCTGGTGGTAGCGGCAGTAAGTGCAGCGCAAGGGACAACCCCTCGTGGTTTCAATGATTGCCGCCGGTCGCCGGCGCAACCAGCGGCCCTGCACCTCCGGTGGCGGGGTCATGTGCGCGAGTTCGACACGCGGCAGCAGGCCGGTCCCGAACCGGAGCCCGGGTCCGGTGCGCCAGGCGATGGCCTGCCGGTCGGGAGAGCCCCCCCTCCTCAAGGCCTCCAGAACAACCGGCAGCGCATGCTCGCCTTCGCCGGAAACCAGCGCATCGAAGACGGGGCTGCGCAGGAGAAACGGGTGATCCGGCGCCACTTCCGGGCCCCCGCCGATCAGCATGACGCCGGGAATCCGCCGACGCAGCCCCCGCAGTAAATGCAGCGTTCGTTCCACATTCCAGAGATAGAGCGTGCAGGCGACGATATCGGGCCGGATTTTCTCGATGCGGCGGATCAGGGCGGCATTGTTATCGCGATCCGCCGCCGGCGGAAGAAAACAGGGCTTGTAACCACGCCCCTCCCCGGTAAGCGATAGAGCATGCGCAAGCTGAATTCCGGCCAGCGGCAGGTTCTCGCCCGGACCGCCGGTATCATTGTCCGGAAGCGGTAGTTGAAGAAACAGAATTCGTGGGTTGGCCATTGTGGACGATCTCACATCCGGCGCACATCGCCGCGCCGTGAATACTACCGCATTCCCGGCGAATAGCAAACCTTGCAAACGTGCAT
>CAZGBW010000461.1:0-1894 GCA_964523995.1 uncultured Victivallales bacterium
ACTTCCCGCAGAACCGCCTGACCGACCACCGCATCAACCTGACCCTCTACAGCCTCGATCGCATCATGGAAGGCCTCCTGGACGGCGTCATCGAGCCGCTACAGGAGCAGTCCATGGAAACACGCATAAAGGCCGAACTCGGCGGCATGTGAACCGGCCCCCGCTCATGGCGAGTCTCCATGGAGGCGCGACATCACGGGACCGGGTCCGGCGGCAGCGCCTCAACCCAGGGTTGCATCTGTTCAAGCGTGATCGGACCGATGCCGCAGACCTGAATCAGTTCCTCAATGGACTCATAAGGCCTCTGCAGGACGATCCGCGCCGCCAGAACCGGACCGATTCCGGGCAGCGCCATCAACTCCTGTAGCGATGCCGAATTCACGTTGGCCTTCACATTCCCGACGACCGCCACGACGGTTGCCGGCGCCAACGGAGGACGACGCGGGATCGTCACGCCTTCAGGAAGGGCGATATCCAGGATGACCGCGCGGTGGTCGCTGACCCCCTTATACTCCGGACCTGCGCTGAATACGGCATTCGTGATGCCAACGGCCCAGAAATGATCGAGCCCGTCACTACCCAGAAAGGAAAATCCACCCTCTTCAAGGATGCGGGATGTCCGTTCACCGCGAAACAAGGACATCGGGTAGAGTACATTGAAATCACCGCCCAGAAGCATGCCACGCACCGTCCGATCGGCGAGTGTCGCCTTCAACGCTGCCGCATAGCCGACAAAAAGCCTTGCCGCCGTTTCCCGCATCGCTATGTTCCCGGCCTCGTCATAATCCTCGCCACCGCGGAAATTCGACTTGAGATGCAGTGTGAAAACCGGCAGCACGCTGCCATCGCTGAACTCCACCACGCTGTACGCGATCCCGCGCGGTGGCAGGACATCCCCCTCCCTGACCGGCCATCCGGCTGTCCCGGACGACACCACCGGCAACCGCCCCGCGATCGCAAGCTGATGCGGGCCGTTCGTGAATGCCGAAACCGTATAAACGTGCGCATCGGGCAGCACCGCCAGGGCCTTTTCCAACGCCTCGGCGCGGTTCACCTCCTGCACCAGCCAGATGTCGGGGTCCAGGTCGTGCAGCATCGGATGAAGGGACGCAATGTGCCGGGCCTGCTGCGCCGGAACCGCGTCCGGTTCCCGCCCCGGAAACCACTGCGCATTGAGCGAGAGAACCCGGAGCCGGTCCGCCCCCGCATGAATCGCGGAGGCGAGATACACGGCAAGCAGAATCAGCAACAGCGTCCCGGCGCGACCCTTGAACCCGTAAAACATAATATCTCCTGAAGCGTTAAGATCCGCAGTCCTCATCATACCCGGACCATCCATGAAAAAGCAACACCGGCAGAAAAGCACCGTCTTGCACTTCCTTCCGGTCCTGTCTACTATATGGCCCCATGCAACGAAAAGATTCGTCCGATACGCTCCTGAGCACGCTTGCTGTCGTCGCCGACGCGACCGCCATTTTCAGCGGATTCCTGATCGCCACCTGGCTTCGATTCGACAGCGGCCTGCTGGCCATCACGATTCCTCCCCCACCCGGTCTTTACCATCTCTACAGCCTGGGGGCCGCCGCCGCCACAGTGGTCATGTTGATGGTCTTCCGCAGCAACGCGCTGTTCGTGCGCCCGCAGACCGGCTCGTTTGTGGATAAGATACCACGCCTCATCCGCGCCGCCGGGATCGGGACATTCTGCGCGGCGGTCATGGCCTTTGCGGCACAGAATGAAGCGGATTTTGCCCGTCTGGTCATCGGTATATCGTTCTTTACCATCAGCACGCTGGTGCTGGTTGAACGCTATATCCTGTTCCGGATCGAGTGGAACCTGGCCCGGCACAGCCGGACAAAGAGCAACGTGCTCATCCTTGGCACGGACCATGTCG
>CAZGBW010000462.1:0-1883 GCA_964523995.1 uncultured Victivallales bacterium
AGCAGGGTTTTGGCGATACACAGCGGCGGATCTTCTGGCAGAGCATCCTGAGCGGCGCGGCCGGCCACACCTACGGCGCGGCAGGGATCTGGCATGCCGGTGTTGAGGGCGATCCCGGCAATTGGGGCATGTGGGGCCGACAGCCTTATGACTGGACCACCTGGAAGGAAGGGATGAACTACCCTGGTGCCGCCCAGCTCGGAATTGGCAAGAAGTTGCTGGAGCAGTATCCTTGGCAGAAGTTCGAGCCGCATCCTGAATGGGCGCCGGGTTGTTATGCCGCAGGCATTCCCGGCGGAATGCGCATCATCTACCGCCCGCGAAAGGGCATCTACGATTGGAGCGGCTTTACCGTGACTAACCTCGTGCCCGGCGTGCCGTATGCGACCTTCTTCTTCGACCCGGCCACCGTCCGACGTTTTGACAAGGGGATCGTGACCCCGACGTCCACGTCATGGAAGACACCCAATGTGCCCTCACCCCAGGATTGGGTACTGGTCATGGAGGCGCCGGACCTCGGTGCGCCGGTGACTCTTCCAGGCGCCACGGCAGGTAAGGCCTACTCCGGCCGTCTCCTTCCTGAAAACGCCACCTTTGCCAGCCGGACGGGACCGGGCTGGTTGACGATACAGCCGGACGGCCGGGTCTCGGGTACGCCCGGAGAAGACGATACCGGTGCTAATGGCTGGATTGTTTCAATCACGAAGGCTGGTGCTCCTACGGTGCTGAGCCAGCTCCAGATCGCGGTAGCCGGCTTGCCGGGCGTTCACTTTTCCGAGAAGTTCAACCGCTACAGTGGCAACCAGAACGCGACGCAGGACCAGACCGGGTTGAAGGTGGCTCACAGCGGTACGGTGGCCGACTGGGTCTATGCGGGCCAGGGGGCGATGCATGCCGTGGATCGTGCCAATCAGGCCGGGCAAGCGAATCCGCCCGACTGGGCCATTATGATCTTCGAGGACAATGTCATCACATCCAAAGCCATCGGCGCGAATGGCACCGGACAATCCTACCGTGTGACCTTCGAGGTCAGCGCCGCCGTTTATAACGGATCATCCCAGGCGACGCAGGCCGGCGACGCCCTGCTCATCGAGGTGCTGCGCGCCGACAACAGCGTGCTGGCCAGCACCACCAAGGCACCCGGCTCATGGACCGGCAAGATGGCGTTCACCCTGGCGAGCTTCGACTACAAAGGCGATGGCTCGGGCGATATCCGCCTCCGCATCGGCCCTGCCGGAGCCGGGAAGAGCGGCCGCTTCCACGGCGCGATTGACACGATCATTGTGAATGAGATGAAATGAATGGAACTAAAATGATGAGAACACGAATGAAAAGAACCGTCTTGATACTGCTCTGCATGATCGCCCTGTGGGGTGTCAGTTCGCAGGCAGCGAATAGTCCCTCGGAAGCCAGGCCGCTCGACGAGCTTGCCCGGGGTTTCCAGCAGCCCCCGCATTCGGCCAAGACCGGCGTGTTCTGGTTCTGGGTCAATGGGAACATCACCCGCGAGGGAATCACCGCCGATCTGGAGGCCATGGCCCGCGTGGGCATCGGGAGGGTGGTCATCTTCGAAGTCTCCGGGGATATTCCCGGGGGGACCGTCAAGTTTCTCAGTGACGAATGGCGGGCGCTTTTCAGGCACGCGCTGGCCGAGGCCAACAGACTGGACGTGAAGTTGAACATCAACAACGACGCCGGATGGTGCGGCAGCGGCGGCCCGTGGAACACGCCGGAAAACTCGATGCAGAAACTGGTGTCCACCCGGACAGGCGTGGAGGGCGGCAAGCCTGTTGATGCGGTGCTGCCCCAGCCGCCTGCGGTCAAGGGTTTCTACAGGGACATCCTTGTGCTGGCGACGAAGGCGCTCCCGGCTGGTGACGATA
>CAZGBW010000463.1:0-1876 GCA_964523995.1 uncultured Victivallales bacterium
ACGCCCATCGTGGACGCGATCGAACAGTTCTTGATATAAATGCCCTTGGCTCCGGCGGGCTTGGCCCCCCGGACGGACACGATGATGCTCTTGATATTCTCTTCCAGCTTGAGTGCATCAAACGACAGCTTGCCCGCCGGAACATTGATATTGCCGTGACGATCCATGCGGAACTCCACGCGCCCGCCCTTGGCGGCCGTGACCGCCGCCGCCGTATCATCGCTCACGGTACCTGTCTTCGGATTCGGCATCAGCCCGCGCGGACCGAGCACACGCCCCAGCTTACGGACTTCCTGCATGGCATCGGGCGTCGCGATCGCCACGTCAAAATCGGTAAAACCGCCCTTGACTTTCTCGATCATGTCCTCGTTGCCGACAAACTCGGCACCCGCCGCACGAGCGGCATCCGCCGCCGCGCCCGCCGCAAACACCAGCACGCGCACCACTTTACCGGATCCGTGAGGCAGCGCACAGGTGCTCCGGACCGCATTCTCCGACTTCCGCGGATCAATCCCCATCCTGAAACACAGCTCCACCGTCTCGTCAAACGAGGCCGCCGGATGAGCTTTCAAAAACGCGATTCCTTCCGCCAACTCCACCACGGTCTTCGGCACCTTCGCCGCAATCCCGCGGTATTTCTTACCATGCTTCGGCATGCTCTTCCTTCCGTTATGGAAACTCTCCGGCACCGCCGGGAGCCCCGGTCCGCGTCCGCCGTCATGAAGCCGCACCCGCGACCCCTCCGGCAGACTCCCGATTCAGAAAATCAACCGCTGATCTCGATGCCCATGCTCCGTGCGGTGCCTTCAATGATCCGCATGCCCGCCTCTTCGTCATTGGCATTGATGTCGTCCATCTTCAACTTGACAATCTCACGAATCTGCTCCTTCGTCACCGACCCGACCTTGTCGCGGTGCGGCACGGCAGAGCCCTTCGCCAACCCGGCCGCCCGCTTCAGCAGGGAGGCCGCCGGGGGACTCTTGGTGATAAACGTGAACGAACGATCCGCATAAACCGAAATCACCACCGGCACCACCAGGCCGACCTTGTCCTGCGTCCGTGCATTAAAAGTCTTGCAGAACTCCATGATGTTGACACCGTGCTGGCCAAGTGCCGGCCCCACCGGCGGTGCCGGATTCGCCTGCCCCGCCGGAATCTGCAACTTTATCTGACCGATGACCTTCTTTGCCATCCCACCCCTCGCTCTCTCTGTTCCACCATTACGTAACCATCGCCAGCCTGGCTCAAGACGCAGAAAACGCTACACGTGCTCGACCTGCCAATACTCAAGCTCCACTGGCGCCGAACGCCCGAAAATCTGCACCGATACCTTCAACTTGCCACGCCCGGGGTCAACCTCTTCAATCACCCCGTTGAAGTTGAGGAAAGGCCCGTCGTTGATCTTAACCGTCTCACCAGCCTCAAACGCCACCTTTGGCGCCACCTTCTCCTTCTTCTCCTCCACCTGATTCAGGATAACATCCACCTCGGAAGCCAGCAGCGGCACCGGCCGCTCCCCACCGACAAAACCGATCACCCCGGTCGTCTCCTTGACAAAATGCCAGGAGCGCTCAATCAGGTTGCGATCATCATCATACAGCGCAATACTCAGCAGCACATACCCCGGAAAGAACTTGCGGGTCGTCGTGGACTTCACGCCGCGCTTGACCTCCGACACCTTCTCGGTCGGGATGATCACCTCCCCGACAAGCTCTTCCATCTCCTCGAGCTGCATGCGGCGCCGGATGCTGTCACGCACCTTCCCTTCCTGCCCTGTCAGCGTATGGATCACAAACCACTGCTTATTCATGTTCGCCTTTATTACCCCTGCGGTACCAGCAGCCGCAGGAACGCGGCCACCATCTTGTCACTGAGA
>CAZGBW010000464.1:0-1872 GCA_964523995.1 uncultured Victivallales bacterium
GATCTGGTGGCGGCGGCCGTGCTCAGCGGCAACCGGAACTTCGAGGGGCGCATCCACCCGCTGACGCAGGCCAATTACCTCTGTTCCCCGGCGCTGGTGATCGCCCTGGCCCTGCAGGGATGCGTGGCCTGCGATCCCGTCCACGAGCCTCTGGGAACCGGTGGCGATGGACGCCCGGTATTCCTGGCGGATATCTGGCCCACACCGGAGGAAATCGCCGCGGTCGCCGGGCTGGCGGCGGATCCGGCCCTTTACCGGGCGCGCTACCATGATGTCTACAGTGCCATGCCCGTCTGGAATGCGCTGCCGGCCGGAGAGGATCCCGTCTACGGATGGGATCCGGATTCCACGTATATCCAGGAACCGCCGTGGCTGGACGATGCCCTGCAGCCGCCTGTCGAGCCGGGCGACATCACCGGAGCCCGCCTGCTTGGATTGTTTGGCGACTTTGTCACCACCGACCACATCTCGCCGGCGGGCGCGATCAAGCCGGACAGCCCCGCCGGGCTCTATCTCCAGGAGCGCGGCGTCGTGCAAGCGGAATTCAATTCGTACGGATCCCGCCGAGGGAATCATGAGGTGATGGTGCGCGGCACGTTCGCGAACATCCGCCTGCGCAACCGGATGGTGAGCCGCACCGGCGGGTATACCCTGCATGTGCCGGACGGAGCGGAAATGACGATCTACGAGGCCGCCATGCGCTACCGGGAGGAGCAGGTGCCGCTGCTGGTGATCGCCGGGAAAATGTACGGCGCGGGCTCCTCGCGCGACTGGGCGGCCAAAGGAACGGCGCTTCTGGGAGTCCGGGCGGTCATCGCGGAAAGCTACGAGAGGATCCACCGCAGCAATCTTGTCGAGATGGGAATCCTGCCGCTGGAGTTCCTGGACGGAGCCAACGCGGATACGCTCGAGCTGAAGGGCGACGAGCAATTCAGCATCGGCGGCATCCGGGAGGGTCTTGCGCCCGGAAAGGTCTTGACCGTGACCGTCCACGGCGGCCAGTCAAGATCGTTTGAAGTCCGCTGCCGGATTGATTCGCCGGTCGAGGTGGACTATTACCGGCACGGGGGCATTCTGCCGTATGTGCTGCGGGGTGCGCTCGGGACGCGATAGGCAGGCCAGGCCCCCCCGTTCAGACGGACATCATTTCCCGTTCCTTGGCTTTCGCGGCCAGGTCAATCTTCTGGATATAGTCGTCGGTCAGCTTCTGGATGGTCTTGAGCGCCTCGTCACGCTCATCCTGCGTGGCTTTCCCGTTCTTCTCCAGGACCTTGACATGCTCGTTCGAGTCCCGGCGCACATTCCGCATCGCCACGCGCCCCTCTTCGGCCATCCGTTTGGAAAGCTTGGTCATCTCGATGCGGCGCTCCTCGTTGAGTTCCGGGATCGGGATGCGGATGACCCGCCCGTCATTCATCGGGGTGACGCCGAGATTCGCCGCCAGGATGGCCTTCTCGATACTGCCGAGCGCGGTCGGGTCGTAGGCGTTGATGACCAGCAGGCGGGGTTCCGGCGTCGCAATGCCGGCCAGTTCACGCAGGCGGGTCATGGCACCGTAATAATGCACCTGGATGTTCTCCACCAGCGCCGGCGAGGCCTTGCCGGTGCGCAGTCCGGAGAACTGCTCCTTCACAAACTCCAGGGATTTCTCCATCTTCTCCTCGGCTTCCAGCATGACATCATCCGTCGTGTTCATGATAACCTGCTCCTATTCGGTGACAAGGGTGCCGACATGCTCACCGCAGACGACACGCTCAATGGTTTTATCCTCAAAGAAATCAAAGACGATAATCGGGATGTGATTCTCCATGCACAGGGAGAAGGCGGACGCATCCATGACCTTCAGCGAGCGGGCAAGCGCCTCGCTGTAGG
>CAZGBW010000465.1:0-1829 GCA_964523995.1 uncultured Victivallales bacterium
AACAGCGCCAGCCCGGCCAGCAGCAGCGAGAACCCGAACGCAGGCAGGAAGGCGTCAATCCGCATGGAGAGACTGCCGATCAGGGCGTAGACCACCGAAACCCCCAGGTTGGACAGCGCCGCCAGCAGCAGGAATCGCCAGACCGGCATCCGCCCGAGTCCCGCCAGGATCGTGGAGACCTCGGCAAGGATCGGGACGGGACGGGCCACCACAATCATCCAGGCCCCCATCCGCGACTCCAGCCGTTCTAGCCGTTCCAGTTCATCCGCCCCCGCCAGCCGGTACCCCAGCGGACGGCCAGCGCGCCCCAGCCAGAACCCGAGTCCGCAGCTGATCATCATTCCGGACCAGGACGCGAGCGTGCCCATGGTCGCCCCCAGGGCGGCACCCGCCAGCGTGCTCACAATGCTGGAAGGCACCGGCAGGAGGATGTCGCTCGCCAGGAACAGGAAGACCGCCAGGAAGGCCAGCACCGGATGGCCCTGAACTCGCGTCATGACGCCTTTCATCCAGGACTCCATGGGATGCCCGACCGCCAGGAACGGCATCAGGATGATGCCCAGCAGCAGCGATATCAGAACCACCCGCCAAACGATACGCCCTATCTTCATGCCCCCGTTATGCCGATTCCCCCACCCGTTGTCAATGGAACGATGCCGCTACGCGCCAGACCGTGCGGGCCTCGCTCCTCGTGATCTCAAACTCGGCGTCCCGACGTCTCCGCCTCGGCGCCTACACGACATAGTCCGCGACGCGGCGCTCGGCGGCCAGTTCGCGGATGAGGGCGACAACCTTCTGATGCGCGGGATGCACGACATACGCCTGTAGATCCGCATTGCTTTCGAAAGTCGAGACGAGGGCGATGTCCGCCAGCGACTCACCGGGTTCCATGCAGATGCCGACCTCGAACGACCGGATCTGCGGGATCGCCGCCGGCAACGCCTCTAGCGCCGCCTTCATGGACTCCGCCTTCGACCGATCCTTCAGCCTCCAAACCACGATATGCTTGATCATCCGATCCTCCTCCTGATGTTTAATGCCACTTCAAACGCCTGTATTCTTATGTCCGCGCTTAAGGTCTGTCAACGCTGCACAACCGTGAATTCCAGGCCCATCGCCAGGCGTCCGGTCGGATTAATCAACGATCGGAGGCTCACTCAAAACCTCGGGTCGGCTCGCGAGGGCGTTCACCCTCCATCAAGTAATCAGGCGTGATCTGCACATTGGGAAGGCTCCGTGACCGAATCCCACGATATCGGCCAGCCCTGCAAGCCGATTGGCGATGCCCACCGAACTCGCATCGATCGTACACGCCTTTCGATGGGTGCAGCGGGTTGTGTCACCCTGCGGGCATTGAGGGTGCACACACGTATCCGCTCCCCCCCCCCATAGCCCCGTACGCCATTTCAGCGTGTAGTCCATCTGGCAGATCCCTTGACGAATCGGCAACCCGCATGGTAGTTTCCAGAGCGATGCCAATGAGGAAAGGCACCTGCGGATGGATGCCCGTGACGAGAGGCGCGTTTTCAGTTAATCCGGAGGTTTTCACTAGCGGTACCCTAAACGGTCCGCATTGCGTCAGCCGTGACATCACGCGGAAATACAAGGGTGGATAACGAATCGAAGGAGAATTCCATGAAACGGAAGATCGCATTGATCACGGGGGGGACCCGCGGCATCGGACTGGGCATTGCCCGTGCGCTTGCCGAAGGCGGTTTTGATCTTGTCCTTTGCGGCATGCGCGAGGCGAATGCCGTCGAGGAAAGTCTGCAACCCCTGCGCGATCTCGGCGCGGAAACGCTTTACGTGCGCTGCAACGTCGCCGACCG
>CAZGBW010000466.1:0-1828 GCA_964523995.1 uncultured Victivallales bacterium
AAGGCACGGATCAGATCGGCGACCGGTTCCATGCCGACCGATATCCTCAGCAGGTCCGGATCAATCCCGTCCGCCCTCAACCGCTCCCTGCCTGACGCCGTTGTGACCAGATCATAGTGCGCCATGTAGACATACGCCATACATAGCGTGAACTCCGTGCCGAAACTAGGCCCCTTGCACAGCTCCAGACGGTCATAGACCGCCGCCAGCGGCTTCTCGAACACCACGGACACCACCCCGCCGTACCCCCCGCCATGCCGCCGTAGCGTTTCATAGGCCGCCGCCGAATCCGGCTGACCGGCCCAGTGCGTTTCCCGCACCTTCCGGCTTGACCGGAAAAACGTCGTCAGCGCTGCCGCGTTGGCGTTGATCGTCTTCATCCTCACCGAATACCCCTGGATGCTGTGCGCTATACGGCGCAAATCGCGTTCATACGGGCACCCCCGCCCCGCCTCTTCCTTCAACCGCCGCCCCCATTCGCTGCTGTGATTGAAGACCGCCGCCCCGCTCATCACGTCCGCATGACCGCTGGCGAACTTGGTAAGGCTCTCGACCACGGCATCGGCATACGGGAAGACATCCACGTTCACCGGCGTCGGCATGGACGTATCCACAATCAACGGCAACCCGTAACGGCGGGCAAGCGCACTCAGCCGGATCAGGTCCGGCGTGTTCAGGAGCGGATTGGTCATCACCTCCGTCGTGATCCCAGCCATCCGTCCGTGGTTTGCCGCCACATACGACTCCATCGCCTCTGCCGCCGAGGCCTGGAAATGCACATGACCCGTCGAGAAGCGATCCAGGATCGCCGTGGTGTCCAGATACAGCCAACCCGCCTGCAGCCAGATCCCGCGACCGGCCTGACGCTGCACGCGGTTCAAGGTGTCGAAGACGGAGAAATAGGCGTTCATACCGGAGGGATAGAGCCCGATGCAATCCTCCCCCACCCCGTACAACCCGGCCAGGACAGCACGTACGGCACCGCCCGGATCCGGACCCTCGAAAAGCGATTCGGCCTGCGGCTGTTCCAGCACACTGGCCGCTATCAGGAAGTCCTCCGCCTGGCGGGAGGAAAGCATCAACCCGGTATGCTGCTGGAAACAGTGAGCCTGCGCCATCAGGGATCCATCACCGTCCGCAGGGAGAACCACCGCCCCGAACGGCAACCCCTCCAGCACCTCCAGATCGCGTCCCAGGAAAGCCGATAGCCGCACGCACGCCGCCGCATCGTGCAGCGCCACCACGGCGCCAGGGCAACCTCGCCGCCCGCGCAGCAGGGACTGGACCCGCTCCACCGTCCAATGCCGCACGAACCGGGGATACCCCGAACAGATATGCGCGATGACCTCGGCTGACTTCTCCTCGTAACCGATCACGTCATGCAGCGTCGGCAGGCTCATGGATACCGCATGTTCACTTTCCGGAATCCGTTTGCCGCATGGGATCATGAACATGCCTTTTCAAGAACTGGCAGGACGGTCCGGAACATCCTATAGAATCCGAGGTCGTTGGGATGGCATCCGTCAACGGTGCAGGCCTCGCGATCCTCCGTCCCGAACAGCGTCTCCCCATCCACAAACCAGACGCGCGTATCGCCGGCGGCGACCGCGCTCGCATAGGTCCGCCGGATCGCATCACGCCGTTCCACATCCGCGGGTGAGCCATGGAAATCGCATCGGGACATCAGGATGATCGGCAGGCTCGGGTTCCCGGAACGGACAATGTTGAAAAAGGGCGCATGGGTGCTTTCCAGGTGCGCCACGGTGGGCGCGTTGTGGTCATAGTCCAGGACGAACACCGCAAGATCCAGACCGGCAATGGCCTCCGC
>CAZGBW010000467.1:0-1800 GCA_964523995.1 uncultured Victivallales bacterium
TTCTCATACAGCCCCGAGGTCGTCACCAGCACGTCCATCCTTTTGCCCCTTCCACCAGGCGTCACGCAGCAGCATGAGCAGCCCGGAATTCGGCGACCACTTGGAGCAGACGTTCCATGGCATTACGTTGATGTGATTCTGCAGGGAGTCGGGATTGTGGCAATGCCACTGCGCCTCCCCGACATGCACAGAACTCGCAGCGGATCGGGATCTGCAGCGGCTTGTAACGACGCAGATAGGCACGCCACTGTTTTTCAAGTCGCGCCTTCAAGCCCTCCCTGTCCGTTTCACAACTGGCAATGTGCGTATCCCGGTGCGAGAGCTTGTCATTGATCTCAACAACAACGTTCACGGTCACCTCTTAGAGGGACATCCGGATGGATGTAGATGCCAAAAAGCGGTTAATCGCGGAGATTTTGAGAGGTAGGTTAAGTGAGGTGTTTATGTGCGAGCGGTATACCCCGAAATCAGTGTTCAGGTTGGGAAGCACGGATAGTCGGTGTAGCCTCTCCCATCTCCCATGTAGAAGGTGGAGGAATCCGGTGAGTTGAGGGGTAGGTCCCCGGCGAAACGCCGAACCAGATCCGGATTGGCAATAAATAGCTGTCCCCAGGCGCATGCGTCCGCTTCCCCGCATTGGACCAGGGATTCTGCAGTTTCGCGGCTTAGCTGCTGATTGGCAATCAATGCACCACCGAAAGCTTTCTTCAGGATAGGCACTAGACGCGGGGTATCCTGGGATTCACGAGCGAAAATAAACGCTATCTTCCGTTCACTCATGGCTTTCGCAACAAAGCTGAAGGTGGCTTCGGGATCAGAGTCTCCCATGTCATGTGCATCCCCACGCGGTGCGAGGTGCAGTCCGACACGATCCGCACCCCAGACAGAAATGGCAGCATCCACCACCTCCAGCATCAGCCGGGCCCGGTTGGGTATGGAACCGCCGTATTCATCGGTCCGCTGATTCGTGGAGTCCTGCAGGAATTGATCCAGCAGGTATCCGTTGGCTCCGTGAACCTCCACGCCGTCAAATCCGGCATACTTGGCATTCTCCGCTCCCTTGCGGTACGCTTCGATAATCGCGGGTATCTCTGCCAGATCAAGTGCACGCGGCGTAACAAAGGGTTTGGCGGGGCGGATCAGGCTGACATGCCCCCTAGCGGCAATCGGACTGGGCGCGACAGGCAATCGTCCATTAAGATAGATAGGGGCACTGATTCGCCCGACATGCCAGAGCTGCAGCAGTATTCGTCCGCCTTTCTTATGCACGGAATCTGTGACTTGCTTCCATCCTTCCACCTGAGTCTGAGACCAGATACCGGGGGTGTCCGGATATCCGACACCCGAGGGATCCACGGATGTGGCTTCGGTCAGAATCAATCCCGCCCCTGCCCGCTGGCTGTAGTAGTCAGCCATAAGCTCATTTGGAACCCGGCCTTCGCTGGCCCGACAGCGGGTGAGAGGTGCCATAATGATGCGGTTAGGCAGATCCCAGGCTCCGATACGAATGGGGGTTTGCAAAACAGAGGATCTAGCAGGTGTTGCAGGCATAGAATATTCCTTTTGTAATGCGGTAATAGAAGCAAATTCCGGTTTGGGTTTCAATAGGTTTAATGCTTGAATGCTAATCGTGACGCCGCAGGCAGGATAATTCATTCCACTCCCGTACCACGGCCCTCCCCTCGCGCATCACACAGAGGCGGCGGGTTCCTGGCGGGGCTGGAATAAGATGGTTACTGCTCTGAATGTCGCTCCTTAAGTATGGCTTCAATAAGCCGGTACACCGTGGTTCCGACCGAC
>CAZGBW010000468.1:0-1785 GCA_964523995.1 uncultured Victivallales bacterium
TCGAGGTGATGCGCTCCTGGAGTTCACCCATTTCCGTGGAAAGCGTCGGCTGGTAGCCAACCGCGCTGGGCGTGCGCCCGAGCAGTGCCGACACTTCGGCACCCGCCTGGGAGAATCGATAAATGTTGTCGATGAAAAGCAGCACATCCTGGAATTTCTCATCGCGGAAATATTCAGCCACCGTCAGGCCGGTCAGCGCCACGCGCATGCGGGCGCCCGGTGGCTCGTTCATCTGGCCGTACACCAGCGCCACTTTCGATTTTTCCAGATCCGCCTGATTGATGACGCCGGCCGTGGACATCTCGTGGTAGAGGTCGTTGCCTTCGCGCGAACGCTCGCCGACCCCGGCAAAAACGGAATAGCCGCCGTGCTGTTTGGCAATGTTGTTGATCAGTTCCATGATCACCACGGTTTTACCGACACCGGCCCCGCCGAACGCACCGACTTTACCGCCTTTCAGGAACGGGCAGATCAGATCAATGACCTTGATGCCGGTCGTCAGCACTTCCGGCTTTATTGCCTGTTCGGTCAGGGCAGGCGGGCGGCGGTGTATCGGCAGCCGCTTCTCGGCCTTCACATCGCCGCGCTCGTCAATGGGATCGCCGGTGACATTCATCATGCGGCCCATCACACCCTGCCCGACGGGAACCGTGATCGGCGAGCCGGTGGTTTCAACCGGCATGCCGCGCCGAAGCCCTTCGGCGGCACCCATCGCGATGGTGCGCACCCAGTGCCCCCCGACATGCTGCTGGACTTCGAGAACCAGCTTACGCGACCGTTCGTCGCCCTCGCCCAACTCAACCGTCAGCGCCTCATAGATTCCGGGAAGATCCTCGGCGCATGCGAACTCGACATCCACCACCGGCCCGATCACCTGAACAATCTTTCCCTGCTTCATTTCCCGCCTCGTTTCCTGCCGTTGCTGTGTTAAATCATCCTTCCGCCGCGGAAGCGCTGCCGATTTCGAGCAGCTCCTTCGTGATGGAGGCCTGCCGCAGATTATTATGAACCAGTTGCAGCCCGTTATTCATGTCCCGCGCATTATCCGTCGCCTGCTTCATCGATACCATGCGCGCGCTGTGTTCGCTGGCGCGCACTTCGCGCATGATCTGCAGCAGCTGATAGTCCAGGCTGCGGAGCAGGAGCGATTCGTAAACGGAATGGACATCCGGCTCGAACTCGAATTCACCGATCCCCTTGACGCTGTTCATCGCCGCTTCCATCCTGGTGCGCTTGAGCGCCTCGGGCATCTGGTCGAATAACTCCTGCTGCTGGCCTGCAGGCAGGAACCGCCACGTCAGCGGAATCTGCTTGAAGGTCGAGACATAGTCGCTGAAAACAATGTCGGCACTATCAATCTCGTCATCCAGGAATAGCTGCGCCACAAACCGGCAGACCATGCGGGCCTCGGAGAGCTTCGGCTGGTCTCCGTAGTCGAAATCGACGACCAGTAGGCGTCCGGACTTCTGCACGAACTGGGTAGCCTTGGCGCCAATGGTTACAAACAATGTAGTGTCCCGGTCATATTTGGTCACTTCGCGGAAAATATTGGTATTCAGCGACCCGCACAGTCCGCGGTCCGTCCCGACCAGGATAATCAGCTTCCGGTCGCCGTTGCGCTTTTCCATCAGCCCGTGCTGATAGGTGCCCAGGTACCGCGTCACCTGTGTCAGGATATCATTGAGCATATCGGCGTAAGGAATCCCCAGGCTCGCCGACTGCTGGGCGCGCTTCATCTTTGAAATAGACACCATCTGCATGGCCTTGGTGATCTTGGCCATGGAG
>CAZGBW010000469.1:0-1770 GCA_964523995.1 uncultured Victivallales bacterium
ACTGGAGATTCGCCTTCGCCTCTTCCGGACTCTGCTGGTAGACCGCCCGCTTGGTCTCGTCCTTCAGCAGATCCTCGATCTGCTTGAACTTGGCAACCGCCATATCCACGTATTTCGGCCCGAGCCCCCGGAGTGTCGAGGCAAAGCGATACATGGCGCCGATCATCATATTATTCTTCCGGCCGGCCGCCTCCAGTTTCTTGATCAGCAGATTCAGCGCCTTCAACTCCTCCTGCGCCTTTCCCTGCTTCGCGTAGATCATGGAAATGCGATTCAGCGCATCCAGGTAGGCGGGCTTACCCTCGTGATCATCCACGATCCGCTGGAAGTACCCCAGCGCCAGGTCCAGCTCGTTCTTGCTGAATGATTCCTCCGCAAACCGATAAAGCTCCAGCACCGTGCGCGGATGGCTCTTGAAGTACTCGAAAAAGACGCCTAAGGTCTCGCGCTGCTTCTCCGGCTCATTCTGCTCCCCGTACTTGAACGCGATGCGGATCACCTGGTCGCCAGCCACACTCATCAGGCTCGGGTGCTTGTTGAACCGCTCGGCCACATGACGGACCACGGTGTCTGCCAACGCGAAATCGCCAGTCTCTATATAGCTGGCCGCCAGCTCGCCCATCGCCGGCACCGACGTTTCGCGCTCGGGAAAGAGGGTGAGAACCTGCTCGTAAATCACGGACGCCTCGGCAAACCGCTGCTGATTGAAGAGCGCACGCGCCTCCCGGAACTGGGCCACCTCGACCGCCGCCCACTGCTCGGGTGTGATTTTCGCCTTGACCTCCTTATTCCACACTTGCTTCAGCATCTCCTCGACCTGCCGGAACCGGTTTCCCGCATCCGGGGCCCACGCCGTATTCGGATAGCGCACAAACACGTTCAGGAAATGCTGGATCGCGCCGGAGCCCCCCTTCTCGCCCGGCTTGCCAATCAGCAAATCCAGGGCCTTCTGCTGCTCACCCCCCTCGCGCAGGATCTTCTGCGACTCGTTGTGCATGATCACGCCGACCATGTAGCGGCACTGCGCCATCGGGCTCAGTTTGGTCAGATCCTCGTCCGGTCCGGATTGCTCGCGCAGCGCCTTGTCAATGCCGCTCAGTTCCGCCCCGTAATCATCAACCAGGGTCAGCGCCCCATCCACGTTCCCGGTGATCATGCGCATGTGCGCCAGCATCACGATCGCACGCCCGAACCAGACATCCTGGACCCAGAGGATCTCATCCACGACCTTCTGCGTTTCCGCCAGGATCGCCTTCTGCTCCTCGCCCGTGGTGGTTTCCGCCAACCGGATCAGGACCTCCGCCAGCTCGCTCTGCAGCTGGCGGGTAATGTGCTTCTCGGGGTTGGCTTTCAGCGCCATGCGATACGCATCGGCCGCGGATTTCGGATTTCCCGTCAGAATCATCATCTGGGCATACTTGTAGGCCGAGGAGAGATAGAACGGCTTGAGCGCCTCTTGAGGCCCCTGCGGGAATTTCTTGAAGAAACTGTCATACAAGGCCCGGGCCTTGTCATACTGTCCCCAGGCGTAGTACCCGTCGGCCAGCGCGAGCTTCAGGGTCCAGGCTCCCTGTGCATCCCCGGGGCGCGAGGCAACCACGGCCTCGGCCTCCTTGAACTTCCCCTGGGCCGAGAAACTCTGGACCTTGCGGATATCCATGATCTCGGGCGGCAGATTGATCTTTTCCAGCACCTGCCGCGAATAATCGGGAAGCCCTGCCTCCAGGAGCCGGTCGGCGAATTCAAGTTCCATCTCCTGCGCGGGCGTCA
>CAZGBW010000470.1:0-1767 GCA_964523995.1 uncultured Victivallales bacterium
CGGCGGATGATCTGGTAGCCCTTGATCAGCTCGCGGATCGCCGCCTGGATGGAAACCGCCGGTTTGAAGCCCATCCTCTCGATCTTGTCATTGCTGACAATGTAGTTGCGCTGGTCGGGATCCTTGCCGATCTCGGATTCCATGATGCAGAACTCCGGGACCTGCTTCTGGATCTCCAGGCATAACTCCATCTTGGAGAGGTTGGCGTCGCTCAAGCCGACGTTGTAGGCCTGACCCCGCATGGTCTCGAAATTCGCCATGGCATGAATGAACGCGGAGGCGACATCCTGCACGTGGATGTAGTTGCGCTTGAAGTGCGCCTCAAAGAGGACAATGAAACGGTCCGTCAGCGCCCGGTAGGTGAAGTCGTTGACCAGCAGGTCCATCCGCATCCGCGGACTGACCCCGCAGACGGTGGCCAGTCGCAGCGAGATCGCATGCCCCGACGCCAGCAGGCTCTCCTCCAGTTCCACTTTGAGCGTCCCGTAAAGCGATACCGGACGCATCGGCGTCTCCTCCGTGCAGAACATCCCCTCCTCCCCGATCCCGTATCCGCTGTTGGTGGTCGGGGAAAGGATCATCTGCCCCGGGCTGCTCAGGGCAATCAACATCCGGATCGCGTCCAGGTTGATCGTTCGCGCCTCGACAGGTCTCTGGCTGCACACCGGCGCGCCAACCAGGCAAGCCAGCGGTATGATCACATCCGCCTTGGAGACATGGGGCTTGAGCAGGTCGGCATTGCGCACATCCCCGCGCACAATGGTCAGCCCCGGCTGCGAACAGCAGTCCAGCAGCGATGTCTGCCGATACATGAAATTATCGACAACCGTGACGCGATGCCCCAGGGCCAGCAGCCGCGGTGTCAAGATGGATCCGATATAACCCGCCCCGCCGGTGATCAGTATATTCATGCGCCTGCGCTTCCTTTCGATGACACTGCCAATGCCGCCCGCGATGCAGGCGTTCCCTGTTTTCATTCCATTCTGGAGCCGGTCCCTGCCGGTTCTGGTGATGCGGCAACTATAGCGCCAACCCCAGGCAAGTGCAACCCCGCTGTTGCAACCACAGCCCTGACGCATAACCTTATTTTTGCCACGTCGCGGGGTAATTCGATGCTCGGGGCGGCACTGAATGTAGCAGAGCCGTGACTTGAAGGGCAAGATTTTGTGGGGAGTCATGGTGGCCGTGGGTGTATGTCAAGAAAGTGACATGATGGGACATGGTATGGGATTCATGCGGCCAGTTTTTCCGGGATGCGACTCCTGCGGGCATTCCAATACTGATCGTGCAGGCCGTCCTTGACCCGTGCGCGAACCCACAGGACATTGAGCGCTCCGTCTGGTGACCATCGCTGGCCGGAGAGGTCCGTGCGCTGCTTGATGAGCGACTTGCAGGCGCCCTCCACGGCGTACCAGCGCGTGTAGCTGACATCGCCCACGGCGGAGAGGATGCCACAGGTGCGTCGTTCCCGGCGACCGGGCGGCTCGTCCACTCCCGCGGCACGCTGGAGCGGTCCGGACAGGGCCGTGCCCACCATCTTCGCGGCGAAACCGAGCGCGGCTTCCCGGATCCTCGTCTCGGCACTCGGCAGGTCGCACGCACCCGTCTCCGCCTCCTCGAAGATCTTCAGCGCCTGGGCGATCAGGGTTGCCGCCGCCCCATCGATCTGCCAGATGTCTTTTTTTGGCGCTTCCGGGTTTGTGGGGGGGGGGATTCTATTGATGAAAGGTGCTATGAGCGTCAGCGAGAATCAATCGCATAAGCGGT
>CAZGBW010000471.1:0-1762 GCA_964523995.1 uncultured Victivallales bacterium
GTACTGACATCCTGGACGTGCGATTCTTTCCTGTTTTTCCCCGAACCCTGAACCCACCCCTCCTGAGCAGTTACAGCAAAACATTGATTTCCCCGGCGGCGTGGTCTATTTTACGAGCGCCTGGCATGATCGCAATGCACCCTGGGTAAAATGTTATGAAACTTGTTGTACAGATTCCGGCCCTGAATGAAGAGGCCTCCATCGAGAAGGTCCTGTCCTCGATACCGCGCCAGATCGCCGCCATCGACGAGATTGTCCTGCTGGTGGTGGATGACGGGTCGCGGGACCGCACGGCGGAGCTGGCGCGCGCGAACGGCGCGGTGGTGGTCTCGCACGTCCAGAATCGCGGCGTCGGGGCCGCGTTCCGTACCGGCATTTCCAAGTCAACGGAACTGAACGCCGATATCGTGGTGACGATCGATGCCGACGGTCAGTTCAATCCGGGCGATATTCCCCGCCTGATCGCGCCGATTGTCAGCGGGGAGGCGGATTTCGTGACGGCATCGCGGTTCATGGATCCGGCCCTGATCCCGGAAATGCCATCCTCGAAGCGCTGGGGGAATGACTTCATAGCCCGCTGGGTCAGCTCCATGATCCGGCAGCGGTTCTATGATGTGTCCTGCGGCTTCCGTGCCTATTCGCGCAATGCGTTTCTGCGGCTGAACCTGCTCGGTGACTTCACCTACACGCATGAGGTTTTCCTCACACTGGCCTTCGCGGATATGATGATCAAGGAGGTGCCCGTCAAGGTCCGCGGCGTCCGGGAGCACGGGGAAAGCCGTGTCGCAAGCAATCTCTGGCGCTACGGGACGCGCACGGCGTCCATCATCCTCAAGACCTACCGGGATTACCGCCCGTTGCGTTTCTTCAGTTTCTTCGGCACGGTCATGGGGATCATCGCGGTGGCGTTTTTCCTTTTCCTCATGTCGGTCAAGTTCCGCACCGGCATGTTCACGCCGCACAAGTGGTCCGGCTTTGTGGCGGGCGCTTTTGCCGCGACAGGAATGGTTTTCTTCCTGGTGGGTGTTGTCGCCGAAATGCTGGATCGCATCCGAATCTCGGCCGATGAGGCGCTGTTCAGAATCCGCCGGATCGAGCAGGATCTGAAGCGTCGCCCGTCGTGACCAGTGGCACCCCCCGGTTCCCTTGCGCGCGGGAGGAAAAAAAAGGCGATGACGGAAAATGCCGGATCGGGCGGGCGATGCCAAGAGACGGATCAAACGGACGGCGCTCGACATTCCGCCACCGTTCATCCTATGCTTCCCCTCATGAATGAACAGCTCCAGATCGCCCACGTTCGTCACGTTCTGATCCGACTCGAGGAAACCATCATTTTCGCGCTGATCGAGCGGGCGCAGTTCCTGAGGAACGAACCGGTTTACACGCCTGGATTCTTCGGTTCGGCACTGGGGGGGGAGAGCCTGTGCGGATTCCTGCTGCGCGAGTGCGAATGCAGCCATGCCAAGGTCCGTCGTTACACCAGCCCGGACGAGCACCCCTTCTTCACGGATCTTCCCGAACCGATCCTCCCGTTGCTCGGGTTCTCGGAAAATCCCCTGGCACGAAACGCCATCAACATCAACCCCCGCATCCGGCAATTATACGAGGGGACGCTGGTCCCGCTGATCTGCGCCCCCGGCGATGACCGGCAGTACGGGTCCTCCGCTGTCGGCGATGTCGCCTGCCTCCAGGCGCTTTCCAAGCGGGTCCACTACGGCAAGTTCGTCGCCGAGAGCAAATATCTCCAGCCATCCCCCTCCCT
>CAZGBW010000472.1:0-1753 GCA_964523995.1 uncultured Victivallales bacterium
GTCGCGGGAAGCATCAGCACCGTTCCCTGCTCCTATAAGGCGTGGATCCGCACCGGGGCCGACAAGCGGCAGATGGCGGAAAACCTGACCACCGTGGCACAACACCTGGCAGGGATCCTCGACAAGACCGGCAAGCGGATCCATCTCGGGCTTGAACCGGAGCCCGACTGCTATCTGGAAACCACTGGCGACGTCGTTTCCTTTTTCGAGGACTATCTTCTGGGCGGGGCCTCGGAGGGCGTGATTCGCCGTCATCTCGGGATCTGCCTTGACACCTGCCACCTGGCGATCCAGTTCGAGGAGCTGGCCGAAAGCCTGTATACGCTGCGTGCCAAGGAAATCCTCCTCTCGAAGATCCAGTTGAGCGCCGCCCCGGTTGTCACCTGCAACGCCGGCACCAGCAACGCGGGAATGCTGTCCGCGCTAAAGGGGTTCTGTGATCCGGTCTACCTGCATCAGGTGAAGGTGAGAAGTGCCGCCGGCGCTGTTGTCTCCTGCCCGGATCTGCCCGAGGCCCTGGCCAGGCACAAGGCGACGGGCCGCCTGGAGGGGGAGTGGCGCATTCATTTTCATATACCGCTCTATTTTTCCGCGACGGATGTCATCCGCTCCACGTCCGCTGAACTGACCCCGGCATTCTTCAGGGCCGTCCGGGAATGCGGAACGGAGCATCTTGAAATCGAGACCTACACCTTCGATGTCCTCCCGGCAGAAATGCAGGCTCTCGGCATTGAAGCCAGCATTGCATCGGAATACCAGTGGATCCTCACGCGGGTGTAACCCCTGCGGTCACCAGAATTCGACCACCAACTTGACAATCTGGTGAGCCAGGTCGGCGGCGGCCCGCGGGAGGGCATCGCGTTTAGCGGAAGACAGATCGCCGGACGGGATAAAGTCGGTTTCCCCTTTCACCGTGTTCTTGACCATCACCCGCCCGTCCCGGCGGTTCTTCAGCTCAATCGAGGCGCGGATCGTCATCCGGTACTCGCTGGTGGCGGTGGCGGAATCGCGTTCATACCGAAGCGGCGCGAGAACGAAATTATCGAGTACCACGGTCAGCACAACATCCGCCTTCTCGATATCGCCGACACTCAGTGTTCCATCGCGCTGCAGCTCGCTCATGACCGCCTTGGTGGTCGCCAGCTCAAGCTGCGGCTCGCTGGTCCGGTTTTCCAGCGCCGGAACATGAACCACGCTGATTCCCGGAGGAAGCGAGCTGCCAACCCGGTAGCCCATGGCCGTGCATCCGGCAGACAGGGCCGCAACGGCGATGATGACAAGCGCCGGAGGAAGGGACGGTAACCACGCAACCGGTCTGCTGATCATGCTTATTCCCCTTTTGAAGGTTCCTGCAGGGCCTCCAGCGCTTCAATCCTACGCATCACCTGCGGGGTGTGTACCGAAGCCGGAAACTGCTTTACAAACTCCCGGTAACTGATTCGCGCGGACACCGGTTTCTTCTCGATCTCGTCGTAATAGATGGCCCGCTGATAGTACATGTCCTCAAGCCTCAGCTTCAGGGTCTCCATGCGGGCGGACACCTCGGCATTCTGATCACTCTGCGGATAGGTCCCCCGGAACGAGGCGAGCGAGGAAAGCGCATCCCGGCAGCCGCGCTCATCGCGAGGGGTTTTGTCAGAAAGATCGGCCAAGCACAAGGCTTTCCGGAATGCGGCGGCCTGGGCCTCCTCGCTGCCGGGGTGATGCTGCATGACCGATTCGTACGCGCGGACCGCATCCTCCCGCTCCCCGG
>CAZGBW010000473.1:0-1752 GCA_964523995.1 uncultured Victivallales bacterium
GCGCGTTCGCGGGAATCTCGAGCGGATTGCCGCATCCGCGGCGCATGTTCCGGCCAATCCACCACGCACTTTCCATGAAGGGCTGGCCATGCTCTGGTTCCTTCGCGAAGCCACCGCCTCGCTCGAAGGCATCGGCATTTCCGTACTGGGCCATGTGGACCGCTTGCTGATCGGCCTCTACCGGACCGACTTGGCGGCCGGGCGCCTGGACGAGGCCGAAGCGCGCGACCTGCTCGCCCGCTGGATGTTGCCGACCGATATCAAGTTCCATGTTGACGACAACCCCTGGCCGGAGACCAGCACTTGCATGGAACTGGGCGGGTGCGATGCCGACGGCACCCCGGTCTACAACGAACTGACCCGGATGATTCTTGATGTCCACCGCGAGCACGGCATGATCAACCCGAAGCTCAACTGCCGGATCAGTTCCGCCTCCTCCGAGGACTATCTGCGCCAGATCGCGGCTACGACGCTGGGTGGGCACAACAACTTTGCCCTGATTAACGACGATGTGCTGATCCCGGCCTTCCTGCGCGCCGGCAAGACCCTTGCGGAAGCCCGTCTCTATGTCAATGGCGGCTGTCAGGAACCGATAGTCGAAGGTGTCGAGCACAGCGCCGGGGCCTTCTATTACTTCAACCTGGCCCGCGCCTTCGATCTCAGCCTGCGGCCGGAGGAGCATGCTGCCGGCCAGGAAATCATCCCCGAGGCTGAGCAGCACCTGCCGGTGCCGCTGACCGCCACGGCCGACTTTGAAACCTTCTATCAAGATGCGCTGACGCGAATCCAGGCGCTGATCCGTCTCGGTGCCGATTGGGTCAGGGAACTGGGCCAGCGTACGTGGGAGATTCATCCCTGCCCTCTCTTCTCCGCCAGCCTGGCTGGCTGCCTCAGCAACGGCAAAGACTACACCGCTGGCGGCGCACGCTACAACCCCTCCGGCATCTGCCTCGTCGGTTTCGCGACGGCGATCGATTCGCTGGCTGTGATCCAACGGACTGTCTTCGATGAGAAATGGTTGAGTCTTGACGAATTGAACCAGGCCTTGGCCGCCAACTGGAAAGGCTATGAGGCCCTCCGCGCCCGCATCGTTGCACTGCCTAAGTTCGGACATGACGAGCCGGTGACCAACGCGTTGGCCCGCCGCCTGGCCGCCGACCTGGGCGGTTTTTTCCGCCTTCTCGAGAACGAACGCGGCGGGAACTTCCAGGCCAGCCTCTTTGTGTACTACTTTTTCCGGTGGAGTGGAGTCGACGTCCGGGCCACCCCTGACGGACGCTGCTGCGGCGAGCTGCTAAGCCAGGGTGTAGCTCCCGCCCGCCTTCATCCGCCGGAGCATCTGACCGATATCTTCCGCACCTTGACCCACATCGACTTTGCCGATCTTCCCGGCAACTCGGTCGTCGATGTCCAATTGCCGGCGGGTGGCGTCGTGCAGCCGGCGGAACTGGTCGCGCTGATCCGTGCCTTCGTCTGCCTGAATGGGCCCACGCTTCAGCTCAACTGCGTCTCGCCCGCAGTCCTGCGCGAGGCTCAGGGAAGGCCGGAACGCCACAGGGATCTGATTGTGCGCATTTCAGGACTTTCGGCCCGTTTCGTCGCGCTTACGACGGACGTTCAGGATGAAATCATCTCCCGCACGATGATGGTGGTATGAAATGCGGACGGACCAGGATTCCAGTGAGGAAGAACAAACGGTATGAACGCATCACAACCCGGATCTCGCCGCCCCTCGGAGAATAACTGATATGA
>CAZGBW010000474.1:0-1741 GCA_964523995.1 uncultured Victivallales bacterium
ACCTGCGGGTTGTCCTGCAGCATCTCGCGGGAGACGTTCAACGGCAGGTCGGAACTGTCCACGACGCCCTTGATGAACCGCAGGTACGCCGGCAGAAGATGCTCGCAGGCATCGGTGATGTAGACCCGGTTGACATACAGGTGCAGGTGCGGTTTGGGTTCCGACATGTAGTAGTCGAACGGACGCTGCGAGGGGATAAACAGCAGCGCCTTGAATTCCATCGTCCCTTCGGCACTGTAATGAATGGTATGCAGCGGGTCGGCAAAATCGTGCGAGATGTGCTTGTAGAAGGTCGCGTAATCCTCGTCCTTGAGCTCCTCTTTCGAACGCAGCCAGATGGCCTTGCGACTGTTGACCGTCTCCTCCTTGGTCTCTTTCTTGCCGTCCTTCTCCTCCTCGGTGACGAGCACGATCGGATGCTCCACGAAGTCGGAGAACCGCTTGACGAGCGTGCGCAGCTGCCAGGGGTCCAGGAATTCCTTGGCATCCTCCCGCAGGTGCAGCGTGATATCGGTACCGCGCGAGGAGCGCTCCGCATCCTTGACCGTGAACTCCCCCTCCCCCGTGGACTCCCAGCAGACCGCCGCCTCGGCACCTGCCGCACGCGACACCACGGTCACACGCTCCGCGACCATGAACGCCGAATAGAAACCGACGCCGAACTGGCCGATCAACTCCGGGGCCGCCTTTCCCTTTGCCTGCTTGGCCGTCTCCAGGAATGCCTTCGTGCCGGAGCGGGCAATGGTTCCCAGCTCCTGGACCACCGTTTCCTCGCTCATGCCGATGCCGTTGTCGGAAATCACCAGCGTTC
This sequence comes from uncultured Victivallales bacterium, assembly GCA_964523995.1. Taxonomy (GTDB): domain Bacteria; phylum Verrucomicrobiota; class Kiritimatiellia; order UBA8416; family UBA8416; genus UBA8416. Next base: position 812 of record CAZGBW010000474.1, read on the forward strand.
CCGCTTCCTTATCGGGCACCAGCCGGATTTGCCAGTCGGTATCCCCGCCTGCGAGCTCCGCATCCGTCAGCGCGTTGAAACGCAGTTTGTCAATCGCATCGCTGGCATTGCTGATCAGCTCGCGCAGGAACACTTCCCGGTGCGAATAGAGCGAGTGGATGATGATATCCATCAACTGGTTCAGTTCCGTCTTGAATTTAAGCTTTCGTGTGGACATTCAATAGCCTCCTGTTTGTAGAGTGAGATTAAGACATTATTGTATTGCGGCCCGCTTTTATAACAGACACGCGGTAGGAAATCAACCCCGGCCGGAATGGCGATCACCAGCCGCCGGGCCCTTCCGCAGCAACGGATAGAACAGAACCCGCGGCAGTACGAACAGGCAGAGGACGCCAATGATGACGTTAATGCCTGTCTTCAACCCCGCGGGATCACTCCAGTCCACTCCGCGCACCCCCAGCACGTACGCTCCCGCCAGCAGCCCTGCTCCCATCCAGCACGTCAGCAGGCCGCGGATGTGACGAGCCACCCGGCGTCCGGCCACGCGGGGCCGGTTGAAGAACCAGTCGAAAACATAATGCTCGAGCAGCGCGCCTTTCTCTCCGAACACCGGGATAATATGCACCACACCGGTCGCCCAGCGCCCCGCCATGAACTGCGCCAGCGCCGGATACGTTGCCGTCATCTGGATCGGAAAGCCCACATACCCGATATACCTCACAAACGAAAGCGGAGCCGCGACCATGTAATCCCGGAAATTGCGTTCACGGATCATTAGGTACAAGACATAGAATCCCCGGCCGAGAGATCCCGGCGAGACCGGGAATACTTGGAAAAAAACCAGCGTGGCGAAAAACTTGACGCTGGCTGCCGCTGCGTCATGTGACACCGCATATTCCCGCGCGGCAACAATCGCCCCGGCCGTTACCG
>CAZGBW010000475.1:0-1738 GCA_964523995.1 uncultured Victivallales bacterium
GACACCTCCGACAAGCTCTACTTCGAGCCGGTGACGGTCGAGGATGTTCTCCAGATCTACGAGAAGGAGAAACCGGCAGGCGTGATCTGCCAGTTCGGCGGCCAGACCCCGCTGAATATCGCCGCCCGCCTGGAGGCGGCAGGCGTCAAGATCCTCGGCACCACGCCGGATGTCATTGACCTGGCGGAAGACCGTGACCGCTTCAACGTCGTCATGCGCAAGCTCGGCATCCCCATGGCCGAAAGCGGCATGGCGACAACGATCGCCGAGGCCCTGGCGATTGCAGTCCGGATCGGATACCCGCTGATGGTGCGCCCCTCGTACGTGCTCGGCGGACGCGGGATGGAGATCGTGTACGACGAGACCATGCTGTGCGACTACATGACGGCAGCGGTCGGCGTCACCCCGGACCGGCCGATCCTGATTGACCGGTACCTGGAGAACGCGATCGAGGCGGAGGCCGATGCCATTGCCGATGGCGAGGATGCGTATGTACCCGCGGTGATGGAGCATATCGAACAGGCCGGCATACACTCCGGGGACTCCGCCTGCGTCATTCCGCCGGTCGGCATTCCGCAGAAGCACATTGATACGATCTACGACTACACGCGCACCATCGCGCGGGAAATGGGCGTCGTGGGACTGATGAACATCCAGTATGCCATCTGCAAGGATGTGGTCTATGTCCTGGAGGCAAACCCCCGCGCCTCGCGCACCGTGCCGCTGGTCTCGAAAGTCTGCGGCATCTCCATGGCGAGGATGGCCACGGAAATCATGCTGGGCAAGAAACTGGGCGATTTCGATCTTACCCGCCGCACGTTCAAGCACTTCGGGGTGAAGGAATCGGTATTCCCGTTCAACATGTTCCCCGAAGTGGACCCGGTCCTCGGGCCGGAGATGCGCTCGACGGGTGAAGTGCTTGGCATGGACGATTCCTTCGGGCTGGCGTTCTTCAAGGCGCAGGACGCGGCAAAGGCCACGCTGCCCATGTCCGGGCGCGTGCTGTTCACCGTGGCCGAACGCGACCGATCGCCGCTGGTCGTGAAGGCAGCCGAGAAGCTGCACGCTGCCGGGTTCTCGCTCTGCGCCACCGCGGGCACGGCGGCATTCCTGGCGAAACACGGCGTGATCGCGGAGAAGATGCTCAAGATGCACGAGGGTCGGCCGAATGTGGCGGATGCGATCAAGAACAAGGAAATCCAGCTGATCGTCAACACCCCCGCGGGCAAGCTCAGCATGACGGACGACTCCTACATCCGCAAGACGGCCATCAAGCATAGTGTCCCCTATATGACCACCATCGCGGCCGCCTTGGCGGCCGCGGAGGGCATTACCGCCCGCCTGGCAGGCGAAACCCCGGTCCGCTCGCTACAGGAACTGCACCGCGGCATCGTCTGAACGCTACCGCCGCCACCGGGGAAAGGGAACCAGGGACGCAGGCATCATGAAAACAAGACGCGCACCTGTCCGTATCGGTCTGGTCGGCTTCGGCCATCATGGCCAGTGGGCCGTGGTTCCCGCCTTCCGGGAGGCATCGGGTGTGCAACTCAAGGCCGTGGCGGACCTGTCGCCCGACAACCTGGTCCGCCTGCCGGATCCGGACGTCTCGACCTATACGGACTTCCGGCGCATGCTCCGGCAGGAGACGCTGGACGCGGTGTACGTCGCCACCCGCGTGGAAACCCATGCCGCGATCACACGGGCGGCCTTGCAGGCCGGCCTGCATGTGATCACCGAG
>CAZGBW010000476.1:0-1728 GCA_964523995.1 uncultured Victivallales bacterium
ATCGCCATGGCGGAGAAGCATCGGATCGCGGTGCTGCGGACGCCGCTGATCACGAAGAACTTTGTGAATGCGGCAACCATTATCATGGAGAATCTGGGGGCTCCGCGGCAGAAGGTGCAGGGCACGATGGTGGAGATGATGGGGCTGGGGGTGATGCTCGAGGGCAGCTCGGGGATAGGCAAGAGCGATACCGCGCTCGCGCTGGTGCGGCGTGGCCACAGTCTGGTTTCGGATGATATCACGGCATTGCGGCGGGACACGGCCGGGGCGATTATCGCGTCTCCGGTCAAGGTCACGCAGTACCACATGGAGATCCGCGGGCTCGGGATCATTCACGTGCCGAGCCTATTCGGGGTGGCCTCGGTGCGTGAGGAGAAGAAGCTGGATCTGGTGGTGACTCTTTGTGCCCGCGGGAAGGAGCCCGAGGGTGAGGATGACGGGCGCCGGTCCAGCACGCGGACGTATCTGGGGGTGGAGATCCCGCAGGTGTTTGTCTCCGTCGAGCCCGGTCGGGATATTGCCAACGTGGTTGAGACGGCGGCGCTGAATATGAAGCTGCGCCGGTTGGGCCATGATGCGGAGAAGGAGCTGGATGAACGGCTGATGGCGCTGCTCAGCGACGGGCGCGACGCCAGCGAATGAGGAACGCGCGGGCAAAGCGGATAACATGATGCGCGAGTTTAAGATATCCAACCAATACGGTATCCACGCCCGTCCCGCGGCGCTGTTCGTGAAGACGGCGTCGCGGTTTGACGCGGAAATAAACGTGGAGAAGGACGGGATGGTGGTCTCCGGTAAAAGCATCATGGGCCTGATGACGCTGGAGGCCGGGCGTGGTTCCGTACTGCGGGTGACGGCGCAGGGTGACGACGGCGAAGAGGCGCTGGATCATCTCGAGGATCTGGTGGTGAAGCGCAAGTTTGACGAGGACTGAACCGTATGGCATCGCGGGAAAAAGGACTTGTTTTTTGCGGGATCGGGGTGTCTCCCGGTGTAGCGGCCGGGCCCGCGGTACTCGTGTTTTCGGATACGGTGACGGTGCCCGACGGCGAGCCTGCCACTGGCGATGCGGTTACCGAGATCATCCGGTTGGAGGAGGCCCTGATCGAGACACGGCTTCAGATCCGGCAGATTCAGGAAGCGCTCAGCGGCCAGACGCGCACGCCGGACGCCTCGATCCTGGATGCGCACCTGATGGTGCTCGATGACCGTACGTTCATTGAGGAAGTGATCGGCTGGATCCGTGAGAAGTCCAGGACCGCGGAATTTGCCGTGCAGGAGGGAACGGCGAAATACGCCAGTGTCCTGGAGGCGGTCGAGGACGATTACCTGCGCGAGCGTGTGGCCGATGTGCGGGATGTCGGGCGGCGGATCCTGCGCAACCTGGTGGGCGGACCGCCTGCCGACATCGCGCCATCGCTCGCGGTGCCCCATATCATGGTGGCGCATGACCTGGCGCCGTCCGAGACCGCGTCCCTGCCGCGGGACAAGATCCTGGGGTTTGCAACGGACCTTGGAAGTCCGACATCGCATACGGCGGTGATGGCGCGCGCGATGGAGTTGCCCGCGGTGGTCGGGCTGCATGATATCAGTGGCCGGGTCAAGGCCGGTGATCATGTGCTGATCGACGGGAACAAGGGTGTTTTCATCCTGAACCCGGACGACGAGCAATTAAAGACATATGGCAAGATGGCGGAGGCCCGCCGTTCGATCGAGGCCGGTTTGAAC
>CAZGBW010000477.1:0-1723 GCA_964523995.1 uncultured Victivallales bacterium
GGCCAATGGCAACCACCGAAACAAAGCCCCCCCCTCCCGCGGGGAGAGGGGGCCGGTGTGAGGGTTGCCGCACGGCGGCAATGATCTTCTCAACAACCCCTGTGCAATAAAGTCAACTTGCGTGAACTGAATATAGCAGGATGCCATCATGAAGGCTAGCGCATATCTGCCAGTGTTTCCAGTGTTTCCAGTTTCCTTCCGCCTTCACTTAAACGCTGCCGACTGTTTCACTCACGCCTCCGCCAGCGCCAGCATCTCCACCTGAACCGCCTTCCAGTTTTTCCCGTTTAAACGCCCCGCCAGCGCCTTCACCTTCTCCGCCAGGGTGCTGCCCACAGCCCACGGCCCACTGACCACTGGTTCCCCGGCCGGCAGCGCCCGCACCTCTACAGCACCCTCCAGCACGCTTGGCAGGGCGTCCACCGCGGCCGCGGCCGCCAGCTCGCCCACATGCGTGTAGTGCCGCGTCATGGCCGGGTTGCTGTGCCCCACGATCGCCTCAACCACCGACAGCGGCGCATTCGCCTGCCGGCACATGCTGACAAACGTATGCCGAAGCGAATGGAACCCCACTTCGACGATGGCGCGCTTTCCGGTTCCTTTGCCCGTGTCCGGGCGTTGGGTTGTGACCTTGCAGTTTTCGAAATGCATATGAATGCGTTTCGACATTACCGATGTGTCTTGCAGATACTGCACGGCCGTTTCCGGCATGACATATTCGCCCCGGCCCGGTACGTTTGCCTGCTCGGCCAGCATGGCGCCCAAAGCCGGATGGATCGGAATGAGGACCGGTTGCGGCTTCCGGCGCGCGACCTTGCTGGGGATGCGACGGATGAGCCGTTGGTGGAGATCCACCTCGCCCCAACGCAGCGTGGCGGCATCGCCCAGACGCAACCCCGTATAGATGCCGATAGCGAAGAGCAGACGCATCTCCCCGGTCGCAGCCGCACAGACGTCCCGAAGCTCCTGGATTGTCAGTTCCCGCCTCGACTGGCTGACGACACGCTTGCGCGTGATCTCATCCCAGGGATTCTCCACCAAGCGCGCCGGTTTTTTCAGAACGCGGAACAGCAGGGTCAGAAAGAACGAGTGCTTGTTGTACGAATTCGACGAAAGGCCCCGTTCGCTCGTCAGGTGCGAAGCGTATTCGGAGGCAATCGCCGGTGTCACATCCCGCAGCGCAGACACCTTCGGATGCATTTTCGCCAGCCATTCGTTGAACGCCTTGAAATAGCCCTCGTAGTCACTCAAGGTCCGCTCGCCCGAATCCGGACGGCCTTGTGCCGTGACATAAGAGATCCATGCGCGTGCAAGGGTCAGCGGGGGGTTCTTCGCTTCTGCAAACCGGATTTCCTCCGCCTTGCGTCCGCCGATTTTCGCCGCCAGATTTTCCAGCACCGCTGTTTCATCGCCATAGACAAACGGCGCCATGATCTCCTGGAGTTTCACCAGCGCGTCACGCTTGTCCGTGCACTTGGTCGACTGCATGCACTTCTTGCCATTGACCGTCCAAACGGCGTGATAGGTTTTGCCCCGTTTGATCAAATAGCCCGTGCGTTTCCTTCCGGTATTTTTGCTCATGACGTCGTCCTTTCCTTTCGCCTTTTGTGCCCTTCAGCGCAACCATACTGAAAACAAGGTGCGATGTCAATCACAAAAAGGTAGCAAAATCAATAATATGCTATGGATAAAAGGCGGTACGCGGACTGAAAATCCGCGTGTC
>CAZGBW010000478.1:0-1713 GCA_964523995.1 uncultured Victivallales bacterium
TGTCTCCGTGCCTTCCATGAATATATTCCCGAAAAGTTACCCACTCGTTTATGCCCGGACCCCCGGGTGGCCGGCTTGTTTGTAATCACACGGCGATGAGAATACCTTACAAAAGCAAGCCTGCCGAGTTCCGATTTTCCCGAGCCTCCTTTCGAATCCTCTGGACGGTCCGTCCATGATCGTATAGGTTTCCCGCGGCTATGAAATCAGAATACCGAATCGGTAGCGTTTGGGGAATCCCCATCAATCTGCACATCTCCCTCCTCCTGCTGATGGGCTTTCTCGCCCTTCGCAGCGGCCTGAACGGCATTGACAAGGGCGGACTGCTGGGAGGGCTGTTTTCCATCGTGTTTGTCCTGGTCTTCGAGGCGCTCGTGTTCACCAGCATCGCGCTCCATGAGCTGGGACATTCGTTTGTTGCCATCCACAAGGGCTGCCGCGTGCGCGAGATCACGCTCATGTTCATCGGCGGTGCCGCCAAAATGGACCAGATGCCGCGCCGGCCCTTTGATGAGTTCCTCATGGCGGCAGCCGGCCCTGCCGTCAGCATCGTGCTCGGGACATCCGCGATTGCCGGCGCCCTGCTTCTGCCGGAAGCATCGGGATGGCTGCTGAAATTGCTGAAATCCCTGCTTTCCACCATCGGCATCGTGAATCTCATGCTGGCCGGATTCAACCTGCTGCCAGCCTTCCCGATGGATGGCGGACGCATTTTCAGGGCACTGCTGACACCGAAGCTGGGGCGCCTGCACGCCACCCGCCTCGCCACCAAGGTTGGAAAAGTCATCGCCGTGATTCTTGCACTCATTGGCCTTTTCGGCTTTCCCGGCATCCCTATTCTAGAAACGCGCAACCTGTTCATGGTCTTTATCGCCGGGTTTGTGTTCATCTACGGCGAACGCGAGTACCGTATGATCCAGATCGAGGAACTGATGCGGCAACGCGGCTTCGGCGGACCGCCCCCGCCCTTCTCCGCCGGGAAGGATGAGAGCGAATCCATGGATGACGACACCGTCCTGATCAGCCCCCCGCCCTACTCGCAAGGCCCCGCTGAACGCACGGAAATCCGCCGGGCAAAACCTGACAGCGATAACCTGTTCCAAAACTTTTTCAGACGCTGACCGAGATCCAGAAGACGCTGCCGAACCGACGCACCGCCCGCACGCCCTCGCTGCTCACACCGGGAACGGAAACGCCGGATCAACGCATTCGTCGAGGTGTCATGCCGCAAGGTCGGCTCTGCCGCCGACTCCAGTTCCGGCAGAATTTTTCCGGCCAGTGCTTTTCCAAGCTCCACACCCCACTGATCGAATGAAAACACATTCCAGACCACGCCCTGGACAAAAACCTTGTGCTCATACAGCGCCGTTAATGCCCCAAGAATTTCCGGAGTCAACAGATCAGCCATAATCGTATTCGTCGGCCGGTTGCCTTCAAACACCTTGTGCGGTACGATCAGCCCCTGGACACCCTCGCGCTCGACCTCGTCCCGTGTCTTGCCGAAAGCGAGCGCCTCGGTCTGTGCAAAGAAGTTGGACATTAGTTTCGCATGGTGATCCCCGATCGGATTGTGGCTCCGGCAGAAGCCGATGAAGTCCGACGGGATGAGCTTTGTACCCTGGTGGATCAACTGGTAGAACGCATGCTGCCCGTTCGTGCCGGGCTCGCCCCAGATCACGGGACCGGTCTGCCAGGTGACCGCGTGGCCGTCCC
>CAZGBW010000479.1:0-1711 GCA_964523995.1 uncultured Victivallales bacterium
AGGATCAGCTCTCCCCCGGCAGAGGGGTTCGCACTGCAGATCACGCTTGAGTCCGGCGGGCTGTAGGTGGCTCCGTTGCACAGGAGATTCTGCAGGATCATCTCCAGCTTGGCGGCATCGGTGTGCAGGATCACCGACGGAGCGATCCGGTTATCAAGCCGCGTACCCGTCTGCTCCGCGTGCTTGAGGATCCGTGACCAGGAGGCGTCAACGAGAGTGGCCACTTGCATGTCGGAGAGGACCAGACCCGATGCGCCGCCGCTGTCAAGTCGGCTCAGTTCAAGCAACTGGTCCACCATGGAACTCATGCTCGCGGCGGAATCACGCAGATTCTCGAATCGTCGGCGCACGAGCTCCGGATCATCGGACCACTTCGCGCCGACTTCGCAGGCCGCCCGGAACTCCGCCACGGGGGTGCGCAGCTCGTGCGCGACATCGCTGGTGAACCTGCGTTCACGGGTGAATGCCTCCTGATGCTGCTCCAGGAAGCTGTTCAGCGCGACGAGGATGGTTTGCAGCTCGAGAGGTGCGTCAGGCATGTTGATACGCTTGCCAGGCGAGCCAGGTGCAAGAGAGCGAATCTGCATATCGATCTCCGCGATCGGACGAAACCCCCTGTTCAATGACCGCTGCACCACCACTGCAATCACAGCCACCAGAAACAGGACGATCCCGGCAAGGGTGAGATAGACCTTGAGCAGGAGCGCATCCAGCAGCTCCCGGCTGCGCGCCACACCGAGCAGGACAAACGAGGAATCCCGATCCACCGTTCCGGGGATCTCGAAATGGGTTCCATCCTGCATGGTTTCCCTGTCGCCCTCCGTGCGCGGTGGAAACGCGAGCTGCAGGAAACGCCCCCGTCGCCCGTCCGGCAGACGCAGATTCATAAAGACCGCTTTCCCTGTCGTGGCTGGAAGAAAGGGCAGGTCATGCACTCCAAGCATGCCGGAACGTTCGATGACCTGGCCGGAGGGCATGCGTAACTGGAAATACTCGGGGTTCCTGCGCCTTTCGAATTCCGGCATGTATTCGCCGGCAAAGTTCACTTCGATGGTGCGGTTGTCCCGCAGCACAAGCGTGGCCAGCACACGGGCCTTCGTTTCCAGTGCCGCATCGAATTCCCGCGTGTCCAGATGGCGGATGGCCAGGCCCAGCAGGACGGATCCGACAATCAGGATCGCGGAGGCCCCGCATAGGATCCGTGACCGTAGGTAGCGCCGGATAGACTTCATGACGAGACCCTATTCAATGTAATACCCATATCCTCGGCGTGTCTTGATGATGTCGTTCTCGTCCTTGGCTGCAAGTTTCCTGCGCAGATTGCAGACCATGACCTGGATGACGTTCGTTCCCGGATTCGTGTCGCTGTCATGCATCCCGTCCAGCAACTGCTCGACGGTCACGACCCGGCCCCGGTTTCTCACCAGGATTTCCAGAAGCGCGTACTCGCTGGGCGTCAGGCTGATCACGGTGTCCGCGCGGCGCACCGAACGCAAGGCGGTGTTCATCACCAGCCCGCCAAGGCTGATCTCGGGATTCTTGGCATTGTACTGCCGCCGCACCAACGTACCGATACGTGCGCAGAGCTCATCGAAGGAGAACGGCTTGATCATGTAGTCGTCCGCGCCCAACTGAAGGCCACGTACACGGTCTTCCACCTGTCCGCGGGCGGATAGGATCAGCACATGGCATTGATGGCCTTCAGTACGGA
>CAZGBW010000480.1:0-1707 GCA_964523995.1 uncultured Victivallales bacterium
GTCAACCATGGACAGGAAAAACGGGAAGCCACCCACAGATTCTGCGGAAGACCCTGAAAAAAGAAGCCTTCCGCAGTCGGGTTCCACCCCGTCCGCGGAAGGCTTTTCCCGCCGGCTGCGCGATCCCTATGCCGTTGGCGCGGTCCTTCGCTCGACGATCTCGATCTTCAGGTCGTTCTCGTCGCCGAGCTCCTTCTTGATCTCCTCGTCCGGGACCTGCTGGAACGTCGGCAGATAGCGGTAATAGACCTCCAGCATCAGCGTGCACAGGATCGTGTCCATCACCCGTCCGTTGCCACCGGTATGCCCACCCCCGCCCTTCGCCTCCCAGGATCCGATTTCCTGAGGCTTCTGCTTGTGGTCCACATAGCCGCTGGCATCCTTGCCGATAACCTCCTGGACCTTGATCAGCGCGTGCGAGAACTGGTTATTCCAATCGTCCCACATCTTGCCGCCCTCCTGGAAGTAGGCCTGCGTAATATAGTACCAGTAGTAAATGTGCGCTTTTTCCCAATCAAACGGCCAGCGATGCAAGCCTGCCAGGGTGGTGCGCACTTCCTTGGATTTCGCCTCCCCCAGGAACTGCATGCAAAGCGCGCCCGCACCGGAAAGCCCGGAACTGTTGCTCGGCCCGGTATAACCGAATCCGCCGTAAGCTTCCCCAGCCCCGTAGTTCTTTCGGAACCCCAGAACCGCTTTCTTCATGGCCTCATCGAGCCCCGGCACGGAATCCGCCAGTCCCGCAATCTTGGCCGCCTTCAGCGCCTGCACGCACCAGGCCATGTACGAGGTGTCGTCGCGCGCCGACGGCACCAGGCCGTAATTGAACCCGCCGCTCGGGTTCTGCCCCTCCACGACCGCATAAACCGCCTTGATCGCCGCCTCCCGGATCTTGGGCACCCGCGTCATGCCGGCGGCCTCCGCCAGCGCATAGGCCGCGATCGGCTGGGTGTAGTCGTTCCCGTCCCGCCCGCGGAACCGGCCATTGGCCTCCTGCGCCCCGAGCAGGTAGCGCAGCGCCGCCTCCATCGTAGATCCGAACTCCTCGGAGGCGGGCGTGTCGCCGTGCGCCAGATACGCCAGGATCGCCAGCGAGGTCATGGCCGGTTTCGTGCTCCCCCAGGAGCCGTCCTTGGCCTGGTTCTTGGCCAGCCAGCGCAGTGATCGCAGCACGGATTCCGTGGTATGCCCGCCGCCGAAGCGCCCCAGCGCCGCCCCCTGTGCCCCCGGTGTGCGGCTGCCGAGCATCCCGCGCATGACCACCGGACTCTTGACCATCGCCACGGAATCGAACTCGGCGGGCTGCACGCTGGCCGCCTCTGCCGGCGGGCCCGCCGGGGCCGCCACATCGGTGGGCATCGAGGGCGCGTTCACCGCGAAGTCCACCTGGATATCGATCGGGTCCGGCGGCTCCGGCGGCACAAACTCCGGCTCCTCGATCTCCTCGAGCTTCTCCATCGGCTCCGGGTCGATGACCTTCACCTGCACCGTTTTCTCCTTTTCCGGCCCCATCCCCGAGAAGACCGTGAGGATCACCATGCTCAGAAGGGGCACGACCACCGCCATCACCGGCGAGAGCAGCCGCGTGATCTGCAGACGCGCCCATTTGTACTCCCCGCTCCCCTCTGGCTGCTTGAGCCCGCTGAAGACGCGTTTCCACTTCTGGCGGAAGGTCAGCTCGTCAAAAAGCTTCATCAGGTCATGATC
>CAZGBW010000481.1:0-1697 GCA_964523995.1 uncultured Victivallales bacterium
AGGCGGCCCGGCGCAATGCCTCGGCGGCGGACAAGGCGATGGACTCGCGCAAGGCGCAAGCGAAGAAGGCCGAGCGCAAGAAGTCGACGTAGCCGTGCTGTCCATTGAAGTTTCTTGGTCCCGCATATCGGTCCCGCATATCGGCTTGCGCCTGGCAGGCAAGCCTGCCAAACTACGGCCGGTTGGCAGGTGAATTCTGCATGGGTCAACGGCATCATGAATACAAGAAAATCAATGGGCAGGATTCTGCTGGCACTCTCGCTCGCGCCCAGGTGCTGGTGGATCGCCCCCACGATGACAAAGAATCATTTGCTCAGGATGTTGGCGGTGGTGGCGTTAACGACCGCCTTGCAGGGGAATGCGTCCGTCGCCGCGCTGGCGCCGGAGGGTCACATCGTTGGTCGCAACCCGGATCCGGTGTCTTGTGTGGATGGTCTGGTGGCGCTGCGTGTTGCACAAACGGAGCCCGACGCGTTTGATTATCTCTTCACCGGTGCCATCCCCGCGCCGCAGGGCGGGTGGACGCTGTCGGTCAATCACCGCTCCGGAAGGACATTCTTCGTGACCGTCGGCGATGCCGTGGACGAATGGCATGTGACCGCGTTTGAACCGGAACTGCAGCGTGAATTCAGTCCAACGCTCAATGCCTGGCAGAACAGGCGATCCGGACGGTTGACGCTGACCGATCCCCATGGTCGGTCGGTCATATTGGGCATGGAGAAACCGCTTGAACAACCTGGTTTGCGCGCCACTCTGGTGTCCACCCGTTCCGGCGAGGCCTGGAGTGTGCGTAGCGGCGACTCTTTCCATGCCGATGGTGTGCTGCTTGAGGTGATGGCGCTTGATGCGAACGAGGTATGGGTTCGGCATGACGGCGTGGATTCCGCGTTATCCCCGATTCTGCCGGAGGAATTGGCAAGCCTGTCCGAAAGGAAACGGGCGTTGGCCAACCGTCGCGAGGCTGATGCGGAAGCATCGTTCCCGGCTGATGATCCGCAAGAGGTGTCCAGGGGATTACCGGGATTGGCGAACAGGACGCGCTCTCGCGCAGGGGGAGAGGGGGGGCGTCGCGCGGATTTCTTTGCAGGGACCGAATACCGTTATCCGAGCGAGTACCAGGTGTGGATGCTTCCGCACGGCCCTGACGGGAAATTGCGCCCGGTTTTGATTCCGCGTCGCTTCGAGACAGGGTCGGTCGGAATGCCTTACGATGTCCAGGGCTGCGGCTACATGCAGGAGCCGTATCGCCCGTATCCGTCCTCGTTCCTTCGCATCCCGCATCCGGATGCCATGCGACGGCGTTCCGGCACCCGCCGATGAGCCATCAGGTTGTCTCTATGCAAGTGCCGCTCAGCGCGTGCAAACGGAACAAGGTTGTCGACGGACTGGGCGGCATCCGGCAGGACGCAGAGGCGTTTGCCTGGAGACGGTGAAAACCGTGTTCATGGGCGGCAACGGCAACGGGGGCTGGCAGTCCTTGCGCGATTATGGTTTTGCCGGGGGTAGCGGCAGAGGGTCCGTGGTGTCCGGCATTGGCGGGTAATCCGGCATCAAGATTGACGGCACCAGTTCGGCGACACGGACCGGACGGTTCTCGCGCATCGAGACATTGGCGGCGATGCCGGTGAGGATAGACCAGGCACCGGCCCGCTGGTCGGCCGCGCGCAGCAGCGGATCGGGCGGCTGACTGGAGGGAT
>CAZGBW010000482.1:0-1691 GCA_964523995.1 uncultured Victivallales bacterium
TGCGCGATCAGCCGCTCGTCCTTTGTCGCAAACCCGATCTCCGCCAGCAGCACCCAGCCGCGAAGCAAGCGGCGATCCTCCTGCAGAAGGGACTCCAGGCGCTCCCGCGCCGGTTGGAGCTGTCCGGATAGGGTCTCGATCAGAGCCTGCTGCATAACGGCCTGAACCGGATCGAGGCCGTGCTGTGCCGCCCGCTGGCGGTATTCCTCGGCGCGGGCGTAGTCCTTCTGCATCAGGGCGATGCGCATCATCCCCTGCAGCGCGGGCAGGTTTCCCGGCTCGCGCGATAGAATGATCTTGTAGATCGCCTCGCCTTCCATCGGCCGGTTGTCCATGAGGTATAGATCGGCCATCATCCCCTGCATGTCGGACTTCTGCTCGTCTGGCAGCAGCTCCGCCGCCCGTTCCATCTGGTCAATCGCCATCTCGGGCCGTCCGGAATAGGCCCAGGTCCATCCGAGCTGTGCAAACGCCTCCGGGGCCCGCACAATGCCGTAATGCCTTGAGAGCGACCAGATATGGTACTTCTGCTCCATGCCGTCCTCGAGCTGGCTGATGGCCCTTGCCACGCTGCCATCCTCGTCCGTTGCGCGCCCGCCCTGCACCATGGCCGACATGTTCAGCAGTGCGCTCACGTTATCCGGGGCCAGGCGACGGGCGGTCCCGTAGGTGCGGAACGCCTCGCCGGACAGTCCATGATCTTCCAGCAGAACCCCGAGATTGTTGGCGATCATACCCGCATGGCCATGTGCCCACGCGGTCCAGTCCCCGCCCTCGGATTGCAAGGCCAGCCAGGGTTCAAACTCCTTCCAGAACGATTCGTGCCGTTGCAAGAACGCTGTTGCCATTTCGGCGTTGACTTGCGGGGCTCCCAGGACGACAAGGCGGTTGGGGATTGCCTGGAAGCCGTAGCGTTGCCAGATGTCGGGGAACGCCAGCGCCGCCACATGGTCGGCGATTCCGGACTCCGGCGTCAGCCATTCGCGAAGCAGTGCCGGAAGGCTCAGCTTGGCCATGTTCTTCAGCCTGACATCGTCGAACAGGCTCGCCACATAATCCAGGTAAATCGAGCTGCTGCCAGCCTGCAGGTCGAGGACGCGCAATGGCACCCCCTGCCGTCGTGCCTCCAGCAGGAGATGATTGTCCAGGCGCCCGTCGGTGATCAGCCAGCTGCGCCCGTCAAGACTCTCCACAATCTTGCCGGCCAGGGCATTGACCGTGCGCGCGATGCGCGTGTCCACCGCTTCCGCATTCCGCCACGACACCCAGATCGCCAAGGCGAGCAGCCCGGTAAGGACCATGCGCCCGACCACCAGTCTCACCAGGCCGAAATCCAGGGACCACCCGGACTCCCGGCGGGAGCCGGGCAGCAGGAACCAGAACGCCGCCAGATACCCGAAGACCATCGCCGACAGCACATAGGGGGTCACCAGCAGCCTGCGCCAGCCCAGCATCGCCCAGGGTGACAGCGGGGCGTTCAGGGCGATGGCCACCACCAGCGCGGTCATGATGACGTGCAGGATATACACGCCCCAGTCCCGTTCGTCGTTCAGTGCCCGCCGAGCCGACGCGAACATCGCCAGCCAGGGGACCACGGTGACAAAAAGGATCACCAGCCAGCCTTCGCGCGGCAGGCTGCGCGCGATCAGGAAATACTGATCCCGCCACATGAACCACAGGATCTGCATGAA
>CAZGBW010000483.1:0-1691 GCA_964523995.1 uncultured Victivallales bacterium
CACACCCGAGAACATGCCACGAATCCCGCTTGAAGCAATCCGGGATATGACCGGATTGCCGCGGCTTTCTTCAGCACCGTTCACGGCAGGCTGGCACGCGTCGCATGGCTCAAATCTCGATCGACCACGGCTTCCGGTACTGGCGGAACATCATGGCCTTGGCCGCCTCGTCATCGACGATGGTCTTGCTGGCGTCGTCCCACTTGATCTTCCGTCCGGTGCGGATGGCGATGTCGCCGAGGTGGCAGATGATGTCCGAACGGACTGCGGAGGGCAGGTCGCTGACGGGCACCGAGCGGTCGCGGATGGCATCCACCCAGTCGGCTTCGTGCTCGCGGCTGGCACGGAGCCTGACGGGACCGGGATCCTTGGCCCGGGAGCGGATTTCGGCAGGCGTGGTCGTGAAGCCGCCGCGCTGCACGTGGATCTGGCCGCCGGTGCCAATGAAAATTACCCCATGATTCCATTGGGAACTGAAACCTTTGATTTCTTCAATCTTGGGAAGTTCCGCTTGGGCGGTCTGGGTATCGAAGAACCGGATCTCCGGTCCCTTGGAGAAACGGTAGGTGACATTCCAGTGGGTGACGGTGTTGTAAACGCCCTCCGTGGGGATCACTCCGCTACCTTGGATTTCGGTGGGGATTCCCAGGCCGGCATGATCCGCCCACCACTGGTAGATGTCGATGGGATGGGCACCCCAGCCGGCGATGAACCCGATGGCGTAATCGTAGTGGTGGAAAATGGCGTTATCGGACGTGGGCTGGCCCTGCCGGATCGTACACCGCCCCGGACTGTAGGGAGCCTGCGGCGCGGGACCCAACCAGAGGTCGTAATCGAAGCCATCGGGAACCGGCGCGGGAGTGAAATCGCCTCCGCTGCATCCATTCGGAGCCCAGGCATAGACGCGCTGCACGTCTCCGATGTGCCCGTTGAGCACCAGCTCGATCCCCAATCGCGTTCCCTCCATGGAGCGCCCCTCGGTGCCATACTGGAACACGCGCTGGTATTTCCGGACGGCTTTCTCCATCTGCAGGCACTCGTTGATGCAGAGCCCTAACGGCTTTTCGGTGTGCAGATGCTTGCCGGCCTTGGCTGCGAGGATGGACAGGGGAACGTGCCAGTAGTCCCCGGTGGAAATCTGGACGGCGTCGATGTCCTTGTTGTCGAGCAGCTCGCGGAAGTCGCTGTAGGCGAGGCAGCCCTGATAGTTCGGCAGGTCCTTGCTGGCGGCGTAACCCTCGTCGACCTTGCGCTTCTTCTCCATCCGCTTGTGTGCCCAGGGGTCGCAGACCGCGAGCAACTGGGCGCGGGGGTTGCGGATGAATTTCGTCTGGGCATAATTGACGATGCCGCCGCAGCCAATGAGGGCCACGTTGACCCGCTCGCTCGGGGGCACGTTCCCGTTGCTCCCGAAAACCGAAGAGGGAACGATCGTGGGGAATGCCAAGGCACCCGCGGCAGCGGCGGTTGATTCGAGGAATCGCCGTCGGGAGAGGCTTGCAGAAAGGGTTCGCTGGTCTACTGCCAGGAAATTGAGGTGAAGTCCGTTGGAAGAGTCGGTGGCCGGACTGGAGGATGGGGAAAGAAGTTGCATGGTCATGATTATTTGCTTTGAACCGACAATGATGTTGTGCTGCTGAAAAGCGTCATCGGACAATCCCCGCTTATCGATTCGCGCTGCCGTCTGCAAC
>CAZGBW010000484.1:0-1687 GCA_964523995.1 uncultured Victivallales bacterium
CTTCGTATCCATGACTATTATAGGCGGCCATTTACGGATTCTGATCAGACGGGAATTTTAAGGAGAACAGTTAGATGCCGAATACAAAAAGTGCCGCGAAGCGGCAGCGCCAGACGGTCGAGGCGACCTTCCTGAACAAGTCGAAGAAAACACGCATCAACACCGCGAAGCGCGATCTCGAGGACGCCATCCAGGCGGGAGACAGCGCCAAGGCCAAGCTGGCCTATGACAAATTCGCCTCCACCCTGGACAAGGGGGCCAAGGTCGGCGTGATCAAGGCCAACCGGGCGGACCGCAGCAAATCGCGTGCGGTCAAGGCGTTGTCCAAGATGAAGGCCTGACACCGCCTGGTGCGGGTCAAACCGCCGGTTTCACGGCGGTGGCCAGCCAATGCGGCATCGGGGGGGGCAGCGGACGGCAGGCAAACCCTGCGAACCCTGCCCCTGTCAGCCATTCCCCCAGCTCCTGATCCGAGAACACCCATCCGTTTTCCGTTGTCAGCGCCATGTTGACTGCGAACAGCGCGGAAAACCGGGGCCGGGTATGCGTCGCATCCGTCATCATATCCAGCACGACGACCATCCCGCCCGGAACCAGCGAATCATACGCCCGCCGGAACAGGTCCCTGATGGCCGCTGGCGACTCCTGGTGCAGGACGCCGAAGAAGATCACCACATCGTTCTCCTTCGGGAAGCTGGTATGGTGGTAATCACCGGCCATTGACGTGACGCGGCCGGCCATTCCCTGCTGTTCCACCAGCGTATTCGCGACGTTCACAATCCCCGGCAGATCCAGGAAGGTGCAATGCAACTGCGGATTGGCCTGGGCGATCAGCACGGAATAGGTTCCCGGGCCGCCGCCGACATCAAACAGCTTTTTCCGGCCGGTCAGATCAAGATGGGGAACCACGGCGCGACCAATCCCCAATGCCCTCCCGTGCATGGAATGGACAAACGCCCGCGTGCGCTCCTCATCCTCGCCGAGATGTATCTGCGGACGCTCGACAGGGGCTCCCTTGGTGACAAACGCGGGCAGTTTCTGCCAGGCGGCATAGACATCGCGGTTATAGCGGATCGCCTTGCTCAGATCCCCCCTTGCTCCCGGAACAAGAAAAAGCGTGGCTTCCGGGGTGTTCCGGTACCGTTCCCCCTCCTTGATAAGCAGCTCCAGGGCCGTGCAGGCATCCAGCAGCAGTGTCGCCCCGCGGATATCCAGACCGCATGAGGCGGCGATCTCGGAAGCGGATGCGGATTCCCGGCCGGCCAGCGTGGCGAAGATTCCAAGATCCGAGGCGGAAAAAAGCACGCAGGAGTCGTAGAAAGCCGAAGCCATGTCTATGATGCGGGTCGGATTCATCGTGCATCCTTGTTAGTATATAAATGCGGAGCGGGCAAGATTGGATTTTTGATAGTGCCTAATAGGCGGGGCTTCCCGTACGTTTAAGAGATAGTATACTGAATGCTCTTGTTGAAATAAAGGTGAACTGGAATGACTGTCATTGAACCGCATATCCACATGTATTCGCGAACCACCGATGATTACCAGGCCATGTATGCCGCCGGGATCCGTGCCTGCGTGGAGCCCTCCTTCTGGCTCGGTGCCAACCGTCGGTTTGCCGGTACCTTTTTCGACTATTACCTGCTGATTCTCGATTTCGAGACGGTCCGCGCGAGACGCTTCGGCATTG
>CAZGBW010000485.1:0-1679 GCA_964523995.1 uncultured Victivallales bacterium
TGGCACCCCCGACAGGACTCGAACCTGTGACCCTCGGATTAGAAATCCGATGCTCTATCCAGCTGAGCTACGGGGGTAAAGCGGCTTTCTGAAGTGCCGAAACGATACGCCCGGTCGGGACTCAAGTCAAGTGCCGGGAGAGCGGGCTTGTGTGTCGGGGCTTGTGTTGCAGGCGGGGGATTTGGTAGTATCCTCGGCATGAAATGGTGGTCGTGGATATCCATGCTCGGGCTTCTTGCCCTACCGGTGCCTGGCACGGGGCAGACGGCGGAGCTGCAGTTGCTGGACGGGGTTCGGCTGGTGGAGAATGAGTCGAATGACGGCGACAGTTTCCTGGTGATGCACGGCGGACGGGAGTTTCCCGTGCGGCTGTATTTTGTAGACTGTCCGGAAACATCGGCGGATTCCGAAACAGACGCCAGGCGTGTGCGGGGCCAGACGCGGTACTTCGGGCTGGCGGAGCATGGCGTCACGCTGCGATTCGGGCGCGAAGCACGCGAATTCACGCTCGGGCGGCTGGCGCAGCCCTTCCGCCTGCATACCGCTTATGCCACCGCGCCGGGTCGTTCCATTGCCCCGCGCATCTATGCGTTCGTGGAGACGGCGGACGGCAAGGATCTTGGAGCGCTCCTGGTCGAGCACGGGTTTGCGCGGGCTTACGGGGTCCGGCGCGGAACCCCCGGTGGCATTTCGCACGAGGAATGGTTCGCGAAGCTCACGGATCTGGAGAGCGCGGCCATGCTCGATCGCTGCGGCATCTGGGCGGCAGCGGAATCGCGGCGACTGGTGGCCATGCGCGCGGAGGACCGGCGTGAACAGGCGGAACTGCGGGCCGTCGGCGAGCAGGATCGCCAGCCCGCCCGGCTGGACCTGAACACCGCATCCCCTGAGGCGTTGATGCGGTTGCCGGGGGTTGGCGCGGCGACGGCGGCGATTATCCTGAAGAACCGTCCGTATGGCAATGAGGACGATCTGCGGAAATTGCCCGGACTATCCGCAACCGCGCTGGCCAGTCTCCTGTCCTACGCCATCTGGGATGCCGCGGAGTGACCGGGATGCGTTGGGGTCTTGTTTTTTTATGCAGGGGCCGATAAGGTGCCGACATGATAAGAGTGATTGTTTTCGCAGGTCTGCTGGCTGCCGTGGTGGTGGTGTTCTGCGGTTGCATGGGGATTCGTCCGCCGCGCGGTGTCCGGCCGCAGACGGTCTCCCTGCTCACGACAGGATACTGCCGATGCGGAGCGTGCTGTGGATGGGAGCGCAACTGGCTCCTTCGCCCCGTGTATGCCCACGGGCCGCGCAAGGGACAGGCGAAAAAGGTGGGCCAGACGGCATGTGGTGTCATGGCACGGCATGGCACGATCGCGGCGGATACGCAGCTCTTTCCGTTCGGAACGATCTTGTATATCGAGGGCTATGGCTACGGGCGGGTGGAGGATCGCGGCGGGGCGATCAAGGGGAAGCATATTGACCTGTATTTCAGGACTCATCACCAGGCGGTGAAGTGGGGTAAGCAGACGAAATCGGTCAGGGTTTGGCTGCCGCCGAAATGACCGGTGAGCCGCGTTGTCGAGACGGCGTCAACCCCACGGGCATGAGCGAGCGTGTTGCATTTTTGGTCACTACTCAGGTCACAGGGTTCAGGGGATCAGGGTTCAGGAAATTCGAAGAGGAAAGCG
>CAZGBW010000486.1:0-1673 GCA_964523995.1 uncultured Victivallales bacterium
GGCGAAGTCTGGCTCTGTTCGGGCCAGTCAAACATGCAATACACCATGGACCGGTTTCCTAACTGTGCAGCCGACGTGCCGAATATGAAATACCCCATGATCCGTCACTTCGCGGTGGTCAGAGGTGCCTTAACCCCGCGGGCGGACGTGCTGGGCGTCTGGTCGGTCTGTTCCCCGGAGACGGCGGACCAGTTTTCCGCCACGGCGCTTTATTTCGCCGTGGAGCTCTACAAGGTCCTGAAAATCCCCGTCGGACTCATCAACAGCAGCGTCGGCGCGACCAGCGCCTACCAGTGGAGCGATCCGGAGACCCTTGCGGCGGATCCCGACATCGCGCCGAAGATCAAGGAACAGAAGGCGAAAGCCGCGGAAATGGAAGCGGCGCAGAAAGCGAATCCCGGGCTGATGCCGGCGTATGAGAAAGCGATGCTTGAGTACCTCGCCAAGGTGGGGGGGAATATCGGTCTCATTGTCCCCGGTCGGGAAAAGGAGTTCATCAAACCCGACCTTTCGGACCCGCAATGGCAGCCGACGACGTTTCCGGGGACATGCGGGAATGGCATCACCTGGTATGCCCGCGAAATCGAGCTGCCGGGAGCGATGGTGGGCAAGGACCTCATTCTGGACGCGGGCAGCAGCCCTTTTTGGAATGGGGTCAAGGTGGGCTCGAAACGTTTCCACAGGGATTCGAACGTGTGCACCATTCCGGCGGCCTTGACCAAGGAAGCGAAGAACGTGCTCTCGGTGCGGGCCTCAAGCGTGCTCATCGGGGGCTTGAGCAGCAAGCCGTCGATTTCCGTTGCCGATGGACCGTCGCTTTCCCTCTCGGGCGACGGCTGGCTGCGCCGCATGTATGCCGGTGAGCCGGCTTTCCCGGAAGGCCTGCCTGCAGGACAGAGTTTCTACGGCGGATTGTACAACGGCATGATTGCCCCCCTGATGCCCTACGCCATTCGCGGGGTTATCTGGTACCAGGGCGAGAACGGCCCGGAGGGCTACACCTACCGCAAGGTGTTTCGCGAGCTGATCCAGAGCTGGCGCAGGAACTGGGGGCAGGGCGACTTCCCTTTCTACTTCTGCCAACTCGCCAACTACCATCCCAAACAGCATGCCATAGCCACCGATCACGACTGGCCGCTGATCCGAGAAGCACAGACCATGGCGCTCGAACTGCCCAATACCGGGATGGCCTGCCTGATCGATATAGGGAAGCTCGGCTGCCAGGAGCGCGACATCCACCCTTGGAACAAGCAGGACGTCGGCAAACGTCTGGCCCTGATTGCCCGCAACAAGATCTACGGCGAGGACATCGTCAGCTCCGGCCCGATGTACGACTCGATGACCGTCAAAGGCGACAAGATCATCGTGAAGTTCAAGTCCGTGGGTTCCGGTCTGATGAGCGCCGGGATCACGGGCTGGTATGACCACACGATCATCCCGCTGCCCACCTATCCGCCGGGATTGGACATTCACGGCTTCACTATCGCCGGCGACGACGGCGATTTCCGCATGGCCCATGCCCGGATTGTCAGCAAGGACAGTGTCGAAGTCTGGCACCCCAGGGTGCCGCAGCCCAAGTACGCTCGCTTCGCCTGGCACCGCAACCCGCTGCACAATCTCTACAACGAGGAGAAACTCCCGGCCGTGCCATTCCGGACGGATGACATCGATCT
>CAZGBW010000487.1:0-1672 GCA_964523995.1 uncultured Victivallales bacterium
GAACACGATACAGCGCCTGGGCATGGTGGCGATCCCATCCCTCCCTGCCGTTGTCGGCCAGATAGGCCCAGTCCGTGCCGGTAGCCGGGTCCTGCCAGACGGCGGCAGCGTAGCCTTCGCCCAGACGGCGGGGTTCCCCGCCGTCCCAATCCACCACAAACGCCTCCCGTGTCTGGATCCGGGAGAAGACCACCTGCTTCCCGCTACGGGTCAGCATCGGACGGTGGTAATTGGCAACAGTGCTGGCGACCCTGCGCTCGCCTCGTCCATCTTCCGTATCGAGGCCCATGATCACCAGTTGATCCCCCCAGCAGAAGGGATCGTTACCATCACCGGCGATCTGCCGGATCCACGTCAGGCGTGCCGGAGCCCCCGCGAACGCGCGAAGCCGCGCGGCCGCCCCCGACGTGTCCGGTTGCCCGTCCGCCATGGTGCCCGCGGCTAGAAGGAGACCGAGCCCCGCAACCAACACCCGGATGGCTTTTGCAGCCGGAAGTATATCATACAGATGGGCGAGCATTCCTTGCGTGTATTTCAGTTCCATGAGAGTGGAGTCTAGCTGTTACCGGCGATCCTTTCAAGCCTGATCACCGCCCCATTATCCCCCCAAGATTGCGGACTCGATTGCGATGAAGATGCGTAATGGCTTGCAACACAGCGGCTCGCGAGGACGCTCGCCCTCCATACTGCATCACGAGGCGCTTGACCTGCCAACTGGGGGGGCGAGCGTCCTCGCGAGCCGTCGTGGCAAAGGGTTCCTTGTGTCAAGCCGATTCGAGTCCGCAATCTTGGGATCCCAGTCGATGGTTGCAAAGAAATATAAATGCTATTACCCCGTTAAATTCCGGAGTGGATTTTCCTATCGCCATCCGCCCGTGATTGCACTACCATGGTTCCCATGCTCCCGCATAACCCACAGACACGGAGTGTGCCTGTCTTTGATTCACGATTTTCCAGGTTTCGACTTTACCCATGAACGACATCCTCACCGCCAAGGCACCCAGCAAGTCCAAACTGCTCGACGAGGTACGCGAGGCCATCCGCGTCCGCCACTACTCCATCCGTACCGAACATAGCTATGTCGACTGGATCTACCGCTATATCTGAAGTTGAATATCCAACAACCAACAAGGAATATCCAATGACCAAGAAAAGAGAATTCGACTTACAGGACCGCCTGATTGACTACGCCGTCCGTATTATCAAGCTATCAGAAGCCCTGCCGGAATCGAAAGCTGGCAAGCACGTTTCCTCGCAGATTCTGAGAAGCGGGACATCGCCCGCTCCGAACTATGGTGAAGCGCAGAGCGCAGAATCCATGGCCGATTTTGTTCATAAGCTTAAGATTGCACTGAAGGAACTGAGGGAAACGGAGATCTGGCTCAAGATCATTGCGAAGGCGCAGATGATCAAGCCAGACTCTCTTGAGCCTCTTCTGCAGGAAACCAATGAACTGATCGCCATTCTTTTCAAAAGCGTCGAAACGGCCAAGAAACGTCAGCTACGTTAGCACATCATAACTTGGATATTGGACATTCCTTGTTCGATATTGGTGTTCCGTGCCACGCCGTGGGGTGGGAACGGGGATATGCTTGTGCCAGTTTAGATTGCGTGGGTCAGTCCGTGGGACACGGCTTTAGAGAGGGTTTTGATTCTCTCCCATCCCCTAAAG
>CAZGBW010000488.1:0-1670 GCA_964523995.1 uncultured Victivallales bacterium
GGAGGTACATAATGCGTATCCCGCCGCTCTTACCTTTGCCCTTTAGATTCCAGCGAACTTTGCGAAGTCCGCCAGTACCCTCGATGACGGGCCCCTTTTCTGGATTCTGCGCTATTTCTGTCTGAAAATCTGCGAGAGCGTCGTCGCTGATAAGTTCAGCAATACGCCTCGTGAAGATGCTTGTCTCAATAAATGTGACATGATGTTTCATATAACTATATGACTATGTACAATAGACCGTTCAGTCTTCAGATGCAAGACCGTTTCTATATTTGTCGGCAACTCGAGCCACGGTGCGCTTAAGTTACTTGCTGAAGGGAATCTGCTCGCTCACCCCTTGCCACCTTCCGCGATAGCGATCCCGCTTCGGTGAGGTTGTAGAGCGGGTAGGTGAGGCGGTCGATCTGAAGGTCGGTGGCGGTGACCTGGTTTTCGAGCTGGTCGAGGATGTACGGGTTCTTCCCCGCCGCTTTTTTCTTGTTCAAGTCCAGCATGCGCTCCATTGGGTCGCCTCCTTATGTATCGCGCAGGAATATCCGGATATCAAGGCAAAGCCATGCGCCACGCTTCTCCTTCTTTTCCAATTTTCCGAAAAGCAACTTCCCTGCGTCCATCAGGCGCGCTAGCGCTTCGTTTTTCTGTCGGGGCACTATCGATCATTCGCGGTCCGGCAAAATTGTGATTGGCTTGTTGTCTGGCATGTCGGCGAGAAGGCAGGCCAGCATACCGTCGGGCGATAATTGGCCGATGACGATATGGTGTGCCAGATGCAATACGTACTGGTTGCTCCAGGCGGCACGTGCCGCACTGAAGCTGGTCTGTTCGGGCGGGAACGGGCTGAGCACAAGCAACCGCCCGCTCGTGATGGCCGGTGGCAAAGCGCGGGGGTTATAGCGGCGTACGTCGGCATTGGCCGGGGTTTGCCACGCCCCGGTGGAGTGCCCCGCTGGCCGGGAGCGCATCGGGACCCACCGCCGGGAAGGCGAGGGGGGCTTTGAATTGCACCGCAGAACGAACCGGTCGCCACTGCGCCGGATCGGGGGCCGGAAGGAGATCCCGGCCCCGCCCTGGCCCCGGATCGTGTTGCCGGTGATGGCATGGTCGGTATGGCGTTCGCCGATCGAGATGCCGGTACCTGCGTTGTTCTCGATGCGGTTGTCCCGGCACAGGGAGTGCGTGGTCCGCAGGCAATAGAAGATGCCGCAGCCGCCGTTGTCGTGGATCCGGTTGCCCTGGAGAATGTAGCGCACGCTGCCGCTGCCCGGATGGAGTCCGCCGCCTGTGTTGTGGTGCAAATGGCATCCATCCACGGTGACGTCGATGTCCTGCTGGAAGCTGAGTCCGTCGCCGCGGTAATTCCGGATCTCGACGTTACGCACCGTGCCCCGGCAGACGCTGGTAGATGAAGAGCCCCGCCCCGCGGCAGCCGTTCAAGGAGAAGGTTTCCTCCGCCTTGTTGCCGTCGAGAACCAGGTTCTCGATAACGACATCAACCACCTGGTTCACCTCCAGCAGGGAGAAGGCGCTGACGGCCCGGGCGTTCGCGCCGGGATGGTAGTCGTGATTGAGCATCCGGTCGAGGAAGAGGCGCTCGCCCTCGATGCCGATGATGATCGCCACGGTGGTGTAGAACCCGGGGGAATGATTGTCCAGCACGTGGATGCCCATGC
>CAZGBW010000489.1:0-1644 GCA_964523995.1 uncultured Victivallales bacterium
ACGCCGGGAAGGCGGAAAGTCGCCGGTTGTTTACCGGGGCTCTGACGGCCTTGAAACGGCCGGCTGTGGCGGCGGTCTACGGCGGCGGGGAGAAGACCCCCGCGACAGTGCACTTCGCGGCGCTGCTGGCTGGCAAGACACCCTCGTCCGCCGTTTTTGATAAACGCATCAAACTCGGGCTGGGTACACTGCTGCCGGAGGTGCGCAGTGCGTTTGCCAAGGAACAGTATACGGCGGTGTTCAACGGTCTGAATCAAATTGAAACCCTGCCGGACGCGTTGCTGTCCGACATCCACGACAATCGCGGCAAGATGCCGGAGACGCTCGAGGCAGCCCTGGCCTTTCTGCGGCGTGGCGGTATCGAGGTGGTGGATGGAGCCCTGCCGGCGGCGCTGCTGGAAGAGACCGCCGACCGTGTGCTCGGGCATATCGGCGGGCTGGTCAAGGCGGGGCATGCGGCCATCACGGGTCAGCTTGACCTTCTGCGTGAACTCGAGCGCGAGCGGCTGGACTCGCTGCGGAAGGATGTCGCATCGGGACGCCCCCTGAAAACGATCCGTAAAGACTGGGAGAACCTGTTCCTGCAGCGCTGGCAGCCGCTGGCGGAAGCGGCGGCCTCACCCTACACCAGCCTGACCGTGCCCGCTCTCGATGCGCTTAACAAGACCTTGCGGCAGCTCTACGATACCGTCCTGCAGGAACAGATGAACGAGATGGTCAAGACCATGGAACGTCAGGCGCAGGAGGAACCGCTGCCCCCGGTTCCGGTCGTGGAAGCGGCCTCTTCCCCCGAGGCGCCGCCCGAGGCGGAGGAAACGGCGGCAGCCCTCGTGGATTCGGAACCCGATGCAGAGGACCCGGCCGCCGCCGGGGGCCGCGGCGAACCGGCCGCGGCGGGTGGCCTTTCCGGAACCGCCCGGCGGCCGATGCCGGATGTCCTGCTGGTCCTTTCCGATGCGGATGCGGACCGTTGCAAGGCGGTATTGACGATTGCCGGTGTGCAGACCCCGGTCGAGCTGATGCTGGACGCGGCGGACGCCGGGGCGGCAGCCGAGGCGCTCTTCGCCGCGATGGAACCCCATCTCGGCGCGCTGCTGGATCGCGCGGTGGAACGTGCAGAGGCGGGGAGCCGCCGCTTTTCCTGGGGGCGGCGGAAGGCGGATCCCGGGCTATCCGTGCATTTGGTAGTGGAGGGCCATGCGGTCCGCTACCGGACGAGCCTGCTGCTGAAGCGCCGGATTGACGCGGAGATCACCCGCCTGCAAGGCGAACGCGGAACCGGCGACAGCGGGATGGCGCTCCAGTGGGAGGCCGGTCTCGAATTCTGATCCCCTTTCACTGGCGTCCCGTAGACACAGTAAGGTTGGAATACTGGAAGAATGGAATGTCGGAAATCAAAGAGTTATGCAGAAAGCAACGTCTCGGCTGCCTGAATGCGTTTTCGATGCCAGGGCGGCCGGTTTTGCACGCAACCCCCATGTTTATTGATCCATTCTTCCATCATTCCAATCACCCATGGGATGCTACTGATTCCCTTTTATGGTTTGACATATCGGGACAAAAAAATAAAATGTCCTGAATTGTCATTCACGGGGGTGTTTATGCAGTTATCGGTCAAAGAGGTTGCGGGGCTCCTGGATGTCG
>CAZGBW010000490.1:0-1628 GCA_964523995.1 uncultured Victivallales bacterium
TTTGAGGATAAAACCATTGAGCGTGTCGTCTGCGGTGAGCATGTCGGCACCCTTGGTGGCCTTGAGCAAGGCCTCGGCACCGATCTCGCTGGCCCGCAGGGCCGCGGCGGTATCGGTGCTGAAGAACGGATTGCCGGTACCGCCACCGAAGATGACGACCCTGCCCTTCTCGAGGTGGCGCAGGGTCCGGCGCAGGATAAAGGGCTCCGCGACCCGGGTCATGGTAATCGAGGTCTGGACGCGCGTCTCAAGCCCGATCTGCTCCATGGCATTCTGGAGCGCGAGTGCGTTCATGATCGTGGCCAGCATTCCCATGTAATCGCCGCACGAGCGGTCAATCCCGCGCTGGGCCCCGCTGAGGCCGCGGAAGAGATTGCCGCCACCGACGACAATCGCCACCTGGACCCCCAGTTCGGATACGCTCTTGATCCGGCGGGCGACCGCGGCAATGGCGGCGGGGTCAATGGCCAAACGCTTATCGGGGCTCTGCAGCGTCTCACCGCTCAGTTTGAGAAGGATACGCTTGTACTTGAGGCTGGGGCTGGTCTCGCACATGTTTTTCTCCGGGGACACGTCCAAAGCTTAGTTTACATCGGCAGGCGGGAACAACAACAAAACAGCATCCCGGCAACGCCGACCGTCGCCGTTATCGGATGGCGGCCATGATAGATCACCCCCTGCGCCTGTCAAGACGAATGCCGGTATTGATTTCCGGGCGGCTTGCGCATAGCATGATCCGGCAATGGCTGGGCGGTGCCATTCCGGACAGGGGAGGCATTGCCGGATACAGAGGGGTGAATATGGGACTATCCCGTCGTAACACGATAAGCAGGACCGCGGGCAAATGCGCGCGGCTCATGGCCCTGCTGAAAGACCGGCGCACGCTTCTGATTGTCATGCAGGATTTCCCCGATCCGGATGCCATCGCGGCAGCGGCGGCGCTCCGGGAACTGGCGAAAAGCCAAGGCGATGTCACCACGACCCTGGCGTGCGGAGGCTTTGTCGGCAGGGCTGAAAACCAGGCACTGCTGAGATATCTCGGCTTGAACGTGCAGCCGCTGGCGAACACACCCCCCTCCAACTTTGACTGCATCGCCATGGTGGATACCCAGCCGGGGGCGGGGAACAATGCGCTGGATGTGCAGATTGTCCCGGACATCGTGGTGGACCACCATCCGATTCGATCCATCACGCGCCGATCCCCTTTCTTTGATATCCGCAGCCTGTACGGAGCCACGTCCACGATCTTCCAGGAGTATCTGGACTGCAGCCGCGTCGCCGTTCCCGTTCCCCTGGCGACAGCGCTCCTGTACGGGATCCGGTCGGATACGGCGGACTTCGGCCGCGAGGCGACACAGGCCGACATCCAGGCGTTCCTGTCGCTTTACCCGTCCTCGAACAAGCGGATGCTCGGCCGCATCGCGATGGCGCGGGTACCGCGGGCCTACTTCCAGGCGATCGCCAAGGCCCTGACAGGGGCGAAATCCTCCGGCAATTGCGTGTTTACCGACCTCGGCCCGGTTTCCAATCCGGATATCGTCGCCGAAGTGGCGGACCTGTTGCTGCGCGACGAGGAGACCTGCTGGGCCCTGTGCATCGGCATGCACGGGGGGGAACTCCTGATTTCC
>CAZGBW010000491.1:0-1625 GCA_964523995.1 uncultured Victivallales bacterium
TGACTTCGCGGGCGCAGATATCAATGATTGATGACATGGTGCTCCTTTTGTGTTGATGTTGACGAAAAATCCCGTACAAGAAACTGTAACGTATAGCAGGAAGGCTTCGTTTGCAAGAAATAAGGAAATGCGCCGACACCGCGAATGCACACCGCTTTCATCGTTGCCGCGACGGGAGGGCTGGCAACGGGCCGGGATCGTCCCAAGATTGCGGACTCGATTGCGATGAAGATGCGTAATGGCTTGCAACACAGCGGCTCGCGAGGACGCTCGCCCTCCATACTGCATCACGAGGCGCTTGACCTGCCAACTGGGGGGCGAGCGTCCTCGCGAGCCGTCGTGGCAAAGGGTTCCTGGTGTCAAGCCGATTCGAGTCCGCAATCTTGGGCCACACAATCGGAGTTGCGAACCATGACTGCAGCGGAGTAGGATAGGGACATGAGTTTCTTGGAACAGTGGCGCGTGTCCCCGCTCTGGCGGGCGATGGTGACGGCCGTTGGTGTCACGGCGTTCTGCGGTATTGCACGGACCGCCCCGGCGCAGGGCATGGAAGTGGACTGGGAGGCGGTATCCCGCATCGGATCCGCCGTGGCGGCGCAGGTGCAGAAGGTCCCGTTTGCGGATCAGCTGGCCGCGTTGGCGGCGTCAACCGAAATAGACTGGGCACTGGTGGAACAGCTGGTCGAGCGCGTACTGGGGGATACGTCGTGGGAGGATGCGGCGGCACTGCGCCCCTATGCGGAGGCGGCACTGGCCCGGATGGCGACCTTGAAAGGCGGGGCGGACACCACAGCATGGCTGCGGCAGCGCCTGGATTACCTGCTCGTCGCCGAGCAATATGTCCGGGAGGAAAGGACACCGCCGCCCAAGCCGGCCCCCCCTCCTCCTCCATCGCCGGTTAAACCGGTACCGCCAGCGCAACGGGTGCCCCCCGTGCCGAAACCGGTCCCGCCGCCCTCCCCCGTCCGGCACACCGTGAAACTGGACCGCGATACGGAAATGTGGATTCGCCGCCTCCCGGCGGAGCCGTCTCCGTTCGCGAAGCAGACCGCACCGGCGCTGCGGCGCATTTTCGTGGAGGAAGGCGTACCAGCGCCGCTGATCTGGCTGGCCGAGGTGGAATCCGCATTCAATCCCGCCGCCAGAAGTCCAGTCGGCGCGGCGGGTCTCTACCAGTTCATGCCCGCGACGGCATCGCGGTTCGGGCTGACGACCACACCTCCGGACCAGCGGCTGGATCCGGAGCTGAGCGCCCGGGCGGCGGCACGCTACATGCGGGTTCTCTACAAACGGTTTTCTGACTGGCCGCTGGTCATCGCCGCCTACAATGCGGGCGAGGGCCGTGTCGGACGGACGCTGAGCCAGAACCGAGCCAGTGGCTTTGAGGAAATTGCCGGTGCGCTGCCATTGGAGACCCGCATGTATGTGCCACGGGTGGCCGCGGTGATCCGGCAACGCGAGGGAGCCGACCTGCGCCGTCTTCCCGCACCGCGACTGCCTGGCCGTCCCGGCGCCAATGTCACCCTCTGAACCACCGTCCCGTTACAGATACTGGACAGCAGCGGCGGCGAGGGCGCTGCGCTCGCTGGTCTTGAGGGTCATGTGGCCATGCAGGCTCACGGTCT
>CAZGBW010000492.1:0-1609 GCA_964523995.1 uncultured Victivallales bacterium
GCCCCCTCGCATCCCACGCGATGGTGCCGTCACGGCGGAGCAGGAAGACATTCGGGATGCGATCGGCCGACAGGATCCCGAGCCGCCGCACCATGGGATTGGTGAGCCCGCCGGGCACCATCGCCGCCCGGCGTGTCCATCCCTCCACTTTCATCATGGCCTGGACCTTGGCCGGGTCATCGCAGAGAAAGGCGACGACGACGTCGAGATCCTTGTTGACATGGCGCTCGGCCAGTTCGAGGGCACGGGCCATGATATAGTTCGGGGTCCTGGGCTTGGGCTTGCCATTGGCATCGAGTTCCGGTTCCGTCTCGATCACCGCGGGCGGCTCGACAAATACCAGCAGCGTCAATTTCCCGTTGGTGTCATCAGGAACCCGGAGCGTCTTGCCGTCGAGAGTCTTGAGTTCCATCACCGGCAGCGGAACATCCGGTGGCGTGCCACCAAGATTGCAAATGTAGCCGCGCGGGCCGGGATTATGCATATTGTAGATGTAGTTCGCCTTCAGCAGGGCGTACCTGTGGAAACGGTCGCGCAGGAACGATGCGAACGACCAGAGCGCGGGATTGCCGTCGTATCCGGTCAGCGGGAACTTGTCGCGGTAAAGTTCGTGCAGGTCCCTGGCTTGGGCATCCACGGCGAGGATCGCCGCCGCGGCACAGGCTGATGCCGGGGCCTTCGCGCCTCCGGAGTCCTCGATCAGTTGCGCCAGCAGCGCAGCGGGCTTGGCGTCGCCCTGGCGGATGGCCTGCTTGGCGAGGCAGAAGCGGGCGACAACCCCAGCCGCGGGCGGAACGCCCTGGGCAAGCACCTCGCGCGCCTGAGCGGCTGCCTGGACAAGGTGTTCGGGTTCGCCGGCAAGATTCCACATGCCCAGCAGGGCAACGATCAGTCGATTCCGCACGATCCACGAATTCGGGTCCGCGGGATGTTGCTTGAGGGCATCGAGACAGAGCCCGTGAGCCTTCTTGTAGTTCGCCAGGGCTTCAGCAGGCGCAAGTTGATACCGGAAGGGCGGGAGCGTGAAACAAGCCTGGATGGCGGCGAGCGTTTCCTCCGGGGCGGAATCGGCCGTGCGGTTGAGCCTGCTGGCGGAGGATGTGTCCGCATCGAAGGAGATCATTTGCAGTTCCGGGGGCAAGGCCGGGTCGAGCTTGTTGTCCGGGCCCATGACCAGAAAGTCACCGATGAACAGGGACTGCAATTGCGCGAGATGGCGGTCCTCGGGAATCCTCCCCGGCGAAAGATCGCCGGACCGCAAAACACCGGCACTACGAACTGGGTCCGGCGAAAGATCGCCGGACCCAGACGGCATCAGCAGGGTATGCCCAAAGCCGTTGCAAAGAAGGCACGCGGGGTCGTTCTGCGCATAGGTGCGGTAGGCCTGGCTTTTCCTGCCTCCGGGCAAACGCATGGCCACCCAGTCCAAGTCAAGCTTGCCCAGTGTGGATTGCCCCGCATCCGGCAGTTCGTCGAGATTGAAGCTGTAGACCCGGAAGACATGGCGGAAGGATTTCCGCAGTTCCCCGATATGCTTCAGGTAATCTTCAACCCCCGGAGATTTGGCAGACCAGAACACGACGACATACGCATGGCCCATCGCGTCGAT
>CAZGBW010000493.1:0-1582 GCA_964523995.1 uncultured Victivallales bacterium
CCTATACGACCGGGATCATGTTGAAGTTGTTCTGAATCACCTCTTTTGCTCCATCTCCCGCGCGACCTCCCCGGCCAGGTCCAGCAGCTTGGCGTCCTCTTCGGCGCCGGGCATGTCGCGAATGGTGAACCAGTCCTTGATGAAGGCATTGCTGCGCGCTTCCAGGGCCTTCTCGGCTTTCTGCTGGAGTTCCGGGCTGAGCTTCTTTTCCTGGATGGCCCGCTCAATGAAGATCAGCGCTTCCGCCAGCTCCACGCCCTCGCGGAACATCTCAAAGCGCTCGGTCGCCACCGGGCCGTCGGGGCCGGGATAGAGCATGGCATTTTGAGAGACACCCGGTCCGGCCGGCCAGGAGATGCCGCCACCGTTGACGCCGAAATCGCTGATGCCGTCGCGGCCCGACATGATGATGTCTTCGCCAACCCGACGCTGGTCATTCAACGGCGTGCTGTCGTTCCAACACCAGCGGTACGAGTTGCAGAGAACGACGGACTGCGGCTGCAGCAGTTCGCGATAGCCCCGGACGGAAGGGAACCCGTAGCTATAGCACGTGTGGGCGTAGCGCAGTTTCACCCAGGGGTTCACTCCGTCCTTCCAATCCCGGCTCATGTTGTGAGCCAGAATCCCCCAGACGGCATCAGGCCAGAGTTGTTTGGCGAGCGCGACGACATCCTCGGTTGGGCCGCCCTGAGTGGCGATCCAGCCCAGAGCCGTCACGTCCAGCCAGCCGCGGGCCTTGATCTTCTTGAGCACCTCGTCGAAGACCGGCTTCCACAAGGCCAGCGCCTCCGCGCTATCGAGCGCCGGCTGCTTCATGCGACTGATCTTGCCCGTGGCCGGATCAAGCAACGCCACACACCTGCTGTCCTTCTCGCTCGGTACCAGTTCTCTCCAGCAGTTCAGTAGCAACGGAAATGGTTTGCCGACAGACTTGGCGACCATGTCCAGATACTTGTCGAAAGCGCTGAAGTCATGCTTGAAACTGCCGTCCGGCTGCTTGATCCAGCGGACCAGCCCCTCGGAATTCTCCAGGGCGCCCGGGCAGAGATTAGCGAAGACCTGTCGCGAACCCGCCTCGGCCATCAGCGCTTGCGAACGCCCCTGCATCTCGAGATGCCGATCCGACCAGAGCGGCACCCCATACAGCCCGGCCACCACCTCCGGCTCATTATACGCGCTGTTGTGCATGCGGAACTCCTTGGGATCCGGCATGGTCCAGTCGCTAATGCTCACACGCAACGGAACATTGGTGGGCGGCAGACCTTGGGCGCTGATCGTGACCCGCCCCTCGTACATGCCGGGCTTGGCCTCCCGTGGCACCCGCACCGTGAACCACAGCGGCGCCACCGCGCCGGGAATGAAGGCCTTCCGCTCCACCCGACCGCGAAAGTTCTCCATCGGGGAAGGGGCCTGGCTCACCGGGATCTCCGCGGGAATGGCATCGAGCAGGCCGTCGAAACGATGCGGGACGACGCCGGATTTGCCTGTCACCACCGGCACGGCATAGCGCACCTGTACAACGGAGGCGGGAAGACTGGCACCAGCCTTTCCCTTCGCAGCGGCCGGCGTGGAAGCCGGCCCT
>CAZGBW010000494.1:0-1562 GCA_964523995.1 uncultured Victivallales bacterium
CGGGCTGCTGGGGCTTAACCTGTACCACGTCTACTTCACCTCGCTGGTAAAGACATACGGATTGGCCGGGTTGCTGGCCGTCCTTGGCTTCCTGGGACTGGAGCGGGCGTTGCGGGCGGCGGACCGGCGCACGGCCGGGGCGTTTGGTTTCGGAGCGGTGGCGGCGGCCTGTTTTGCGCTTGCGGCCGGGACCCGGCTTTCCGCGGGGGTCCTGTTGCCAGGCGTGTGGCTGCCGCTTGCCGTGGTCTGGCTGCGCGGGGGTGCCTGCCGGAGCGGGTTGCGTCCGGTACTGGCCGGAATGCTGGCAGGCGGGACGGCTGTGCTGGTGGTCGTGTTCCTGCCCTTCCTGCTGACCGCCCCGGCGGCGGTCGCCTTCGGGCTGCTGGACTATCATTCCGGCCGGCAGGTCGGGAGTGTCCCCGTGCTGCTGGCCTACAAGGCGGGCTTCCTTCTGCGGCTAAGCGCCTCCTATTTCCCGCTGCTGGCTCTCGGTACCGTCGGTCTGGCGGGTCGATGGGTCACGGCAGGGAAGGGGGCGGCGGCATCGGTGCGCTACAGTCTGCCGTCGGTGATGGGCTGCGGTGTCGCGGGCGTGACGGCGGTTCATCTGGCGGCACCGTTTCCCTACGACGACTATCAGGTGTTCGTGATGCCCTGCGTGGCCCTGCTGGCGGCGGTGCCGGCGGCCTCGCTGCTGGCCCGGCTGCAGTTGACCCCCGGACGGCGGTCTGCGCTGGTGGCTGGCCTGCTGGTGCTGATGCTGGTTCATAGCGCGTCCTCGCCGCTGCTGCAATCGTGGGTGACGGCTCGGCGTGACCGGATCTGGTGGCCGTTGCGGACGCAAACCTCGCTGCAGGGGCTGCACCGGGCGGCGGCGGCGGTTCGGGAGGCATCCGGCGGGGTCTCTGATGATGTGCTGCTGACGCAGGACACCTATCTGGCCGTGGAAACCGGACTGCGTGTACCGGAGGGAATGGAGTTGGGTCCGTTCTGTTTCTTTCCGGGACTGGACGACAGCGGGGCGTCGCGGTATCGTGTCCTGAACGAGGCACGGCTGATCGCGCTGCTGGAGTCCGCTCCGGCCGAGGTGGCCGCGTTCAGCGGGTATGGCATGGCGATTCGCGCACCCGGGATAACGCCGGTTGATGCGGATATGACCCGTCGCCTGGACAGGGCGCTACTGTCGCGGTATGCGCCCGTGGCGCAGATGGAGAATTTCGGACAAGGGGAGACGACGTTACGCATCTACAAAAGGAGAACCTTTCCATGAAGACGGCGGCATCTATCACCCGGATCGGCGTCTTAGGTTACCTGCTGGCGGCGGCGCTTCTTCTGGAGGCGGTGACTCCCGGCGCAGCGGTTGCCCAGGCGGCGGCTTACGGTCTTGAAGAGTCGGCGGCGGTGTCCGAGGAGGATGGTTTCCCCGGCGGGGCGGTGGATGTGGCTCCGCTCCAGATCCAGGGGATGGAGGGCTCCTCCATCGGTGCGGGGCATTCGGGGACGCGCTCGTCCGGCGGCCAGTCGGCCATGCTGCGCTATGACCAGCATCGGGAGATCACCCC
>CAZGBW010000495.1:0-1545 GCA_964523995.1 uncultured Victivallales bacterium
CAGTACCGGCGCGGCGGTCCGGCAGAGCGCGAGGCGATCCATCAGGCCTATCTCGCCAATACCCGCTACATCAACAACTGGGATCTTGTGGACACGTCCGCCGAGCACATCGTCGGTGCGCATGTCGCGCCAGCCGACATTTCGCTTTTGGAGCGGCTGGCTCACTCGGTGTCGCTCTGGGAGCGGCGCATCGCCATCCTGGCCACCTTCCATTGGATCCGGCGGGGCGAGTCCGGCCCTGCGCTGCGTATCGCGGAAATGTTGCTGCGCGACCCGCATGACCTCATCCACAAGGCGACCGGATGGATGCTGCGGGAAGTCGGGAAGCGCGACCAGGAGCGTGAAGAGGAGTTCCTGCGTGTGCATGCCGCCACCATGCCACGTACCATGCTGCGCTATGCCATCGAGCGCTTCCCGGAGCCCCTCCGGCTGCAATACCTGAAAACCCCGTCGACGCGGTCCCCCGCCTAGCCCGAGTTTCCCCGCTGCCTGCAGGGTCGTGCGCGGGCAAGGGCAAAGGATCGGATCAAGCCGGTTTGAGGATGGTGTCGATGCGGCCGAGTTCCTCGCCGGTCAGCGGCGGGGCGGACAGGGCCTTGACGTTCTCCTCGATCTGCTCCGGACGGCTGGCCCCGATCAGCGCGGAGGTAACCCGCCGGTCGCGCAGCACCCAGGTCAGCGCCATCTGGGCAAGCGACTGTCCCCGGGCCGCCGCCACCGCGTTCAATTCCCGGATCTGCGCAAGCCGCTCCGGCGTGATGGCCGCTGGCTTCAGGAACGTATTCGGCTTGCCGGCCCGCGAGTCGGCTGGCACCCCGTTCAGATAACGCCCGGTCAGCATGCCCTGGGCCAGCGGACAGAACGCGATAC
This sequence comes from uncultured Victivallales bacterium, assembly GCA_964523995.1. Taxonomy (GTDB): domain Bacteria; phylum Verrucomicrobiota; class Kiritimatiellia; order UBA8416; family UBA8416; genus UBA8416. The sequence goes on from CAZGBW010000495.1 coordinate 871, forward strand.
AGCCGATCCCATGTTCCTCGAGCACATCGAGCAACCCGTTCTCGATGCCGCGGTTGAACATCGAGTAGCTGGGTTGGTGAATCAGGCAGCCGGTACCGGAATTCCTCAGCAGCACGGCCGCCGCCCCGGTCTGATCCGCCGGGTAGGAGGAGATACCGGCATACAGGGCCTTGCCCTGCCGCACGGCCTGGTCCAGTGCCGCCATGGTTTCTTCCAGCGGTGTTTCGGGGTCCGGCCGGTGCGAGTACAGGATATCCACGTAGTCGAGCCCCATCCGCCGCAGGCTTTGATCGAGACTGGCGAGGAGATTCTTGCGCGAGCCCCATTCCCCGTAGGGGCCGGGCCACATGCGGTATCCGGCCTTGGTCGAGATGACAAGCTCGTCACGCAGTCCGGCAAAATCGGATTTCAACAACCGCCCGAAATTCTCCTCGGCGGACCCCGGGGGCGGGCCGTAATTGTTGGCCAGGTCGAAATGCGTGATCCCCAGGTCAAAGGCCCGGCGCAGCATCGCCCGCTGGTTCTCCAGTGTGTCCACGCCGCCGAAGTTGTGCCACAGCCCCAGTGAAATCGCCGGCAGCTTGAGACCGCTGCGTCCGCAACGGTTGTAGGTCATGGTTTCATAACGGGCGGGATCGTATCGGTAGGTCATCGCTTTATCCTTGCTGCTTCCTG
>CAZGBW010000496.1:0-1542 GCA_964523995.1 uncultured Victivallales bacterium
CTTGAATCCACGTTCCGGTTCAACTCCTACCGCCTCACGTACCGCTATCTCCTGTTCGATTCGCCGAAGTTCCAGTTCCGCGCCGGCGTTTCGGCCAAGGTGCGCGACGCGGCGATCCGGTTGGAAGGCGGCGGGCAGGAGTCTGAGAATACCGACCTTGGCTTCGTTCCGCTGCTCAGCTTCAGCGCCATCTGGCTGGCGCACCCGCGGCTCCACGTGGTTCTGGACGGCGACGCGTTGGCCGCCCCACAGGGTCGGGCGGAAGATGTTCTCCTCGCCGCGGTGGCGCCTCTGAACGACCGGGTTTCCGTTAAGGCTGGCTATCGCATCCTGGAAGGCGGCGCGGATAACGATACGGTCTACACCTTTTCCCTCTTCCACTACGCCGTGGCGGGGGTTGAGGTGCGGTTCTGATCGAGGACAACAAGTGGGGCTGAAGTTCTGTCGCGCGCCACGATCAGTCCGGGACCTGAAAGACGCGCAGGGAGTATTGTCATTGTCATGGACACGCAGACGATTCCTGGCGGGCTTTGCTTTGCTGGGCGCGGGGGTCGGAGCCGGACTCTGGCCGCGGAGATCCTCTGCCTCCAAGGAGACGATCGGAGGATTGCCGGTGATCAAGTCGGAGTTCGACCTGGATTTTCAGTGGCCGGTTCAGGAGCCCTTCCTCTTCTGCGTCCATCACCATGACAAGTATCCCAGTGGGAGGCCCAACCTGGGGCCCGATCCCAGGCACCTGAAAGGTCGAAACATCGGCCAGGACTTCGTGCCGAAGGATGGCTTCCGCATGTATCACGGCGAGACGATCCCGGGCTTTCCCGTTCACCCGCATAGGGGGTTTGAGACCATCACCATTGTCAGGAAAGGGTATGTGGATCATGCCGATTCCATGGGTGCCGCCGGCCGTTATGGTGAAGGCGATGTGCAGTGGATGACCGCGGGAAGTGGAATCCAGCACTCGGAGATGTTCCCGCTCCTGCGGCAGGATGACGGCAATACCCTCGAGCTGTTTCAGATATGGCTCAACCTGCCGGCGAAGAACAAGATGGCCAAGCCTCATTTTTCGATGTTCTGGAGCGAAGAGATCCCGCTGATCCACCTGGATGGCAACCGTGTGCACATCAATCTCATCGCCGGTACGTGGGGCGACACGAAGGCGCTTTCCCCTCCTCCGGACAGTTGGGCCAGTCGGCCGGAGAGTGAAATCGGCATCTGGCTGATCCGCCTCCTCCCGGGAGGCAAACTCAGCCTGCCAACGACGCAGGCTCCCGCAAGCCGAATGGTCTATTTCTTCCAGGGCGAAGGTCTGTTGTTGAACGGCAAAAAGGTCGAAGGCTCCAAGGGCTTGTCTCTAGACAGCCGGAGTCAGACGGAGCTTGCCGGAGGCAACTCAGCAGTCGAAGTTCTGATCCTTCAGGCCCGGCCCATCGGCGAGCCGGTGGTTCAGCATGGCCCCTTCGTGATGAACAGCCGCACGGAAATCGTCAAGGCCTTCGAGGACTACAAGAACACGCAGTTTGGCGGCTGGCCCTGGCCTCAGCA
>CAZGBW010000497.1:0-1522 GCA_964523995.1 uncultured Victivallales bacterium
TGCGCCATGGCCTGGGAGACCTGGTAAAGGATGTTCAACTCGACTTCCGCGCGATGGGTCTTGTCCTTGTCGCTGCTCATGACGCCTTCCTGTCAACGGATACCACACGATCACCAATAACGGACGACATTTTTGTCTCTTTGAAAACCATTGTCAACATATTTGGATGAAATCGTAGCGATTTTCCAGTCGGGTGTTTTTGCTCATATTGTGTAACTTAGGGCTTGTTTTTCGAAGTATTCCGCTCAGAATGCACAGTATCCCGAATCCTTAGCGAAGCCGGGAATCGGATACCAGAGGGTTATTGTTGCCGCGATCCCACCGGCCTTGCGCCGGTGGTGAAGGAAGTTGAGAAATGGCGGTGCGATCCTTCAAACTCAACGTTGGCTTCCACCGACACAAGATCGGTGGGCAGCGAGCGTTCGCTAAGGATTCGGGCAGTATTCGTGTCTTGGCACGCCGATTGCTAACCCGAAGTAGTCCATCGAGATGATTCAGGTCCCGCAGCACAGGGCGCTGGCAGGGACGCAATAAACAGCCCCGTGAGGGGGCCACAAACAGGAGGGCGGGAGGAATGAGAAGTTGGCAGGCGATGACGGCGGCAGTGATGATGGCGGCAACGGCGGCTTACGGGGCAGACGCGACGCTGAGCCTGGATATGGCAAGCGCCTATGTGTTCCGGGGAGCTACCTATAACAACGGCTTGGTGCTGCAGCCCGGCATGGAGGTTGGCGGACTGGCCGGGTTGTCAGTCGGCGTCTGGGGCAATCTGGATCTGGACGATTACGACGGTGCCCTTGAGAAAGGCGAATTCTCGGAACTGGATCCGTATGCCTCGTACGATCTTCCGGTCGAGTTCGTCGACCTCTCGGTCGGATACACGGAATACACGTACCCGATGGGAGCCAATGCCGACCGCGAGGCCAGCGTGAGCATCGGTAAGTCGGCAGGTCCGGTGGATCTGGCCGCCGATGTCTTCTACGGGGTGGACGGGGGGATCCGGAAATCCCTGTACGTCGAGCTTTCGGCAGGCTCGGAGTTTGAGCTTGGCTGCCTTGGCGCAGAGCTCGGCGCGACGGTCGCCTACGCGGATCCCGACGAGGGCGAGAGCGGCTTCTCGCACTTCACCGCCACCGCCGGCCTGAGTGCCGGACCGGTCGGTGCCAGTGTCACCTACATCGGCCAGATCGACGACAAGGTGCTCCCGGATGTCAAGGATGGCGGCGGCTACGATGTGGACGTCGTCGGGATGCTGAGCGCGTCCACCAGTTTCTAGGCAGGCGGACTGTTATCGCAGGATGATGACATCAACGGGGGAGAGCTTCGGGGTCCTGATCTCGATGCGATCCCCCTTCCGCGTCCAGTCGAGTGTTCCGTGGAAACTGCTGACGACCTCGCTGCCAAGACTGCGCGCACGGACCAGCCATCTGCCACTAGAGCACCCGCTCCAGGGTCTCCGCCAGGAGGTCGACATTCTCCACCGTCAGCGTGGCACGCGTCCGCGGAGCCCCGCTGCTGACCA
>CAZGBW010000498.1:0-1514 GCA_964523995.1 uncultured Victivallales bacterium
GAGAATCGGAATGGCCGTGGTGGCGGGACTGAACCTGACGCTGGCGGGGCTCGGTTGGGCGGCGGACGTGACCAACACGCCGCCGCCCCCCCCGCCGCCCTGGAAGACGCCGACCTATCCGATCCTGACCCTCGGGCTCGGGGGAACGCCGGTGACCATCGACGGGGTGATTGACCTCGAAGGCGAATGGCGGGACGCGGCGATGCTGACCGGATTCTTTCAAAAGGATCTTAGTGCGGTGGCGCCGGTGGAGGGGCAGGTTCGGTTCCTGCTCAAGATGGATGCGGAGTTCCTTTACGCGGCCTTCCAATGCCCGCTCTACCCCGCGGGCTCCCAACTGACTTCGTTCGAGAAACAGCCTGATGGGACGGAAGGCATCATGGCGGGCGATCATGTGGCCCTGGAACTGTTGCCCGTGAAAATCCGCGATGATGCCCGCATTGCCACCTCGATGGGGTCTTTCACGTTACTCTGGAATGCGCTGGATACGTTGAGCGACCAGCACTTGAACCAGGGGCCGGGTCAACCGGGTCTGGAATGGTCAAGTCGCGCTACGGTTCGCAGTCGCGTGACAAAAACCTGCTGGGAGACAGAACTCAAACTGCCGCTGGCCTCGTTACCCGACGGGGTCGCCAAGGATTACATCAAGCTTCCCCCGCAGGCCGGCGACTACTGGTCTTTGGGGGCGGCGCGCCGGTTCGGTCGGACCGGGGGTAACCTGTTTTCCACCTGGGACAACCACCCGCTCACGACTCAGGCCGGGAGCGGGGAGAGTATCTGGGCCGACAAGCCGATGATCCGGTTTGCCGAGAAGCCGGTGGCCGTCCAATTGCGCGAACTCGGTGATTTGGCCGCCGGTCGGTTGGAGACCGATATCAGTCTGTTTAACCCGGATTCGGCGGCGCACCGGGTAACGGTGGAGTTGTATGCGCAGAACAGCCAGGGCGGAAAACAGTGGGCAGGCAGCGAGACGGTGACGGTCGAGCCGGGTAAGCGGGTAACCGTTCCGCCTTTCAAGGCCTTGCTGGGTACCGAGCCGAGCGGTAGCCGACTCTTTATCCGGATCATGCAGGACGGCGACCGGATTCTTTATCTGACACCGGGCCTGGCGCTGGTTCGCCTTGATGAAGTCAACCGGGAACAATATCGCCGCAGTCTGGAAATTCTGCGGAAGCCATAGGGCACTGTCAGCAAGATTTGGAAACAGCGAAGAAAGGACATCAACGATGAGCAGTGAATTACACATAGAAACAAACGTAATTGAGGAATTCAGCGCCAAGATCGCGCGGGTCAAGGTTGAGATCGGGAAGATCATTGTCGGACAACAACTCGTGGTCGACCGGTTGTTGATCGCGATATTCTGCCGGGGCCATGCCATCATGGTGGGCGTTCCGGGCATTGGCAAGACCCTGCTGGTGAACACCATCTCAAAGGCCTTGAACCTGCATTTCTCGCGCATTCAATTCACGCCGGATCTGTTGCCGTCCGACATTGTCGGCACGGAGATCATCCAG
>CAZGBW010000499.1:0-1508 GCA_964523995.1 uncultured Victivallales bacterium
TTTAGGTTGTCCCGAGGCCATAATGAGAATTGCGGTGTCAGATTCTGGACACGATCCCTTCCATGAGGACTACCGCCAGCAACTGCTGGAGATCTGTACCCGCATGCCACACCGCTGAACGCCGCACAACGCAGCGGTCATGCCGGCAGCGACACCACGAGCCCGTCATAAGCAACATGCACCCCGCCGGGGAGCGCCGCCTCGAGTTCGGCGTGCGCTAGGTCATGGCACATGTGGATCAGGTACGCCCGCGCTGCCCCGATCCGCTCCAGGGAGGCCAGGCTTTCCGCCAACGTCATGTGGGTGGCATGCTGCCGATGCCGCAACGCATCGAGCACCATGACGTCCACACCGCGGATATGCTCCAGCGTGGCGTCCGGCATCGACTTGCAATCCGGTACGTACGCGAACCGCACCGCCCCGCAACTGAACAGGAAACCGCACGTCGGCCGCGGCCCGTGGATCACCGGCAGGGCCTCGACCATTACCTCCCCGATCCGCACCGGACCTTCCATCTGACGGAAATCGATCTGCGGACGATAGAAGCCCGGCAGGCTCTCGGTCGAGATATAATCGAAAACCCGCCGCAAATCCTGCATCGTCCCCTCGCCTGCATAGGCAGGGATCACCTGGCGCTGCATCGTGTTGTAGCGGCGGATGTCGTCGAACCCGAAGATATGATCCGCATGGGAATGCGTGAAGAAGACGGCATCGACCCGCGGTAGGCGGTACGCCAGCGCCTGCTCACGGAAGTCCGGCGGGGTATCCACCAGCAGGTGCACGCCGCCCGCCTCCACATAAAGACTCGTGCGCCGCCGCCGGTCACGCGGATCTGCCGACGTGCAGACCGCGCAATCGCACCCGATGATCGGAATGCCCGAGGACGTACCGGTCCCTAGGAACGTTGCCTTGAATTCGCGCATTTGCCTTCTTTACACGAGAAGCCCGAACGGTGCAATGCGGAAATAGAAAAGCGGAAATCGGACCGTGCGGAAACGGGTGCAGAGGGCGTCGTTGAAAAGCAGTGTTGAATGTCGCTGCCGCCGGAGGTATAGTCCCGGCGATTAAAATTTCATTCGGAAACGGCTGTTCATTCACGCAAGGATGACTGGCTTGGACTGGCTGAGCAAGTGAAGCCGGGGGCGAATGTCCGTTCTACTGAAAAACCTGACGGCGGACGGCCTGCAGGCGGCACTGGCCCCGGCGGGGGTGTCGCTACGGCTGGCGCGCCGCCTGCAGGCGGCGGCTGTGCAGCGGGACGAGATTCCCGTGCAGTTGCCAGAAGTCTCGCCGAAGCTGCTGGCGCGCGTGCGGGAGGAATGCCGCCTACCGCGGTTGACGCTGCTGGACAAGCAGATATCGCCCCTGGACGGATTTGCCAAGTACCTCTTCCGGGGTGACGGCGAAGCGCCGTTCGAGTCGGTCCGGATTCCCCTGCTGCACCGCCCCGGCGACGAGAAATACGTGGTCTGCGTCAGCTCGCAGGTAGGCTGCGCCATGGGCTGCGC
>CAZGBW010000500.1:0-1502 GCA_964523995.1 uncultured Victivallales bacterium
GCTGATGTCCAACGGCATCCTGCCGGCGGAATCCGACGAGGCCATGATGGGCGACCCGGGGTGCCTGGGCGAATGCCTGGAGTGGCTGCGGACGCTGTTGCTGGAGAAGGGCGGAATGAATCCATTCCTTGTGAGTCACCGGCTCACGCACGACGCGGTAGCCGACTTTCGAGATGGCCTGCCGTTCTGGGTCGGCTGGAGTTCGAAGCTCGCGCCGGTGGCGGCGCGAGACCGGAGCATCGTGTTCGCCACGTTTCCCGCGGGGCCGTCGCGGACGGATCCGCCCTCGCTGGTGCGCGGTTCGGGTTGGTGCATTCCCCGTAACACGGCGGACCGGCAGCGAGCCGTGGAGGCCTTGCTGGCCATACAGGAACCGGCCTTTGTCCGGCGTGTCGAGGCGGGAGGCGAAAGCCGCAAGTTCTCGGCCTGGCCAGCGCTGTGGATGCACCCGGACTTGCTGCGCCGCAATCCCTTCTACCGGGGCCTATCCGGGTTGATGCGAAGGGGAGTGATTACGGCTGATCTGGCGGAGGACCGCTGGCGCCTGCTCGGGGAGAGCCTCTATCAGTCCGCGCTTGGCAAGGAGAACGTCGAAACGCTGAAGGAGCGGTTGCAGGGCCGTGTTTCCAGCAGGAATCGAACGCCGCCTGTCGCTGTCCGACAGGCGATGGAAGTGATCGACCACCAGTTGGAAAAAGGGCTTACCCTCCGGCAGGTGGCCGGGAAGGTCGGTGTCCACCATGATCACCTCAACCGCCTGATCCGCCGCGAACTGAATGAAACGGCAGGCGCCTATCTCCGGCGTCGCCGGATGGAGCGTGCGCGCCTGCTGCTCCAGACGACCGATCAACCTGTCAAGGCGATCGCCTTGCGGCTGGGCTTCCGAACCGCGAGCCACTTTTGTTACGCCTTCCGCCGGCAATGGGGGATATCGGCGGGAACTTTCCGGGCCGATTCCCGCGCCTGATGCGTTATCGTGATTTCGACATTCTATGTCGTTATTTTGATATCATAAACAGGCAGGGTTAATCGTTTGTCATGGTATAGTGAATCCTTGAGTTGTGAAACAAGGATGGTGTCATCAAGGAGAAGTGAAATGAGAATGAGCCGAGTGTTGCTGGGGATCGTGTTGGGGGGAGTGTTGCTGGTCCGGACTGTGCCCGGCACCGAACCCGGGGTCTGGGCCATTGGCGAGGGGGTGCGCATCAATCCCCTGACCGGCAAGGCTTATGAGGAGAACGCCAAACAATTGCCGGGCGGACTATCCGGCGACTACCGGTCGAAGAACTGGATCTGGGACGGGGCGGCGAAAACTGTGACCCTGAAGGGCGCGGCCAATGAAGTCGTGAGTTTTCAACTCATCATTGAGGGCTCGGGCGAGAAGGGGATCAACGTCACGGCGGCGGACCTGGCTGGTACGGGCGGGGCGATTCCGGCGAAGCAGATAAGCTTTTTCCGGGCCTTCTACGTCAAGGTGAAGCAGGAGGTGGATGGCAAGCGCG